>JALVOR010000241.1 GCA_027026295.1 Anaerolineales bacterium
ATTGCACAGATTGGTGTTGATTGGGCGAAAAATGCTGAAAAGCGTAACGCTTACTTTCGTTTCTTGGCGGCCTAAAATCCGCATTCATCCGTGACCATCCGCGTTCATCCGTGGTCTATTTCCTTCGTTTGAAAAATTGCGATTTCGTGAGGTGTTGCGATGGGAAAAATTTACGTTGCAGGCCCCCTGTTCACCGAGGGGCAGCGCTGGCTGCTGGAACGCATCGACATGGTGTGCCGGGAACAGGGTTTCGATACTTATTTGCCGCATCGCGATGCGGGCGTGTTCGACCGGGATAGCGACTCGTCGTTTTTCTTCGAGCAGGATTTGCGGCAGTTGCAGGAATCGGTCGCGGTGGTGGCGGTGCTCAACGGCGATGATGTAGATTCGGGCACCGCGTGGG
The DNA here is from genome assembly GCA_027026295.1 of Anaerolineales bacterium. Taxonomy (GTDB): domain Bacteria; phylum Chloroflexota; class Anaerolineae; order Anaerolineales; family DRMV01; genus DRMV01. The sequence continues at coordinate 404 of JALVOR010000241.1, forward strand.
AACTGGGGTATTTCTATGCCGTGAAAGGCGGCCCGATTGTGGGTTATATTCACGATTCGCGCAAGCCGCACCCCAAAGCCCAACTCAACCCGATGGTGGTCAACAGCCTGCAGGCGCTGGTGCACGATCTCGACGCCCTTGCCGCCGTGCTGGCCGGGCTGCGGGCGGGCGAGGGGTGATTCGTATAGCCTTGTACAAACAAGAAGAGGCCTGATGGGGATTGCAACCCCGTCAGGCCTTTTTTGTTGTGTGTTTGTAACTGCTCAGCCTTTGGGAAACAGCCCGCGGACGAGCGCGGACAACATACGGATGGACGCGGATTTAACGCAAAGGTGCAGAGAGAAACGCCCGGGTCGCCGGGTAGGGCGGGGCGGTGCCCCGTCTTGCAACTTTGTGTTCTCTGTATCTTCTGTGGTTTTCTCCGCGTAGTCCGTAGTTTCTCTTTAGGACTGAACAGTGACGTGCGTTCTTAGAAATTCACCTGGGGCAGGTGCTGCAGCGATTTCTGGATTTCTTTCTCGGGGTAACTGTAATCCTGCAATTCGCCGCTCAGGTAAGCCTGATAGGCGCTCAGGTCGAAATGGCCGTGGCCGGAGAAGTTGAACACGATGACGCGCTTTTCGCCGGCTTCCCGTGCCTTGATGGCTTCGTCAATGGCGACTTTCACTGCGTGGGCGGTTTCCGGCGCAGGGATGATGCCCTGGGTGCGGGCGAAGAGCACCGCGGCCTCGAACACCGCCCGCTGGTGCACGGCGACGGCTTCGATGTAACCCTGGTCGTAGAGCGCGCAGATGGTGGGCGCCATGCCGTGGTAGCGCAGCCCGCCCGCGTGGATGGGCGCGGGCACGAAGTCGTGCCCCAGGGTGTGCATTTTCACGATGGGGGAAATCTTGCCGGTGTCGCTGTAATCGTAGGTGTATAACCCTTTGGTGAGGGTGGGGGCGGCGGTGGGTTCCACGGCGATGATGCGGTAGTCTTTCTTGCCCTGCAGTTTGGCCTGCATGAAGGGGAAGGCAAAACCGCCGAAGTTGGAGCCGCCGCCGATGCAGCCGATGAGCACGTCGGGCTCTTCGTCCGCCATTTCCATCTGTTTCATGGTTTCCTGGCCGATGACGGTTTGATGCAGCAGGACGTGGTTGAGCACCGAGCCGAGGCTGTATTTCTTCTTGCCGTTGGAAGTCAGCGCGGCTTCCACGGCTTCGGAAATGGCGATGCCGAGGGAGCCGGGGTTGTCTGGGTCTTCGGCGAGCAGGCGGCGTCCCACTTCAGTGCGGTCGGTGGGGCTGGGGAAGACTTGGGCGCCGTAGGTTTCCATCAAAATGCGGCGGTAAGGCTTCTGCTGGTAGGAAACCTTGACCATGTACACTTCGATGTCCAGGTCGAAGAAGTTGCCCGCTAACGCCAGCGCCGAACCCCATTGCCCGGCGCCGGTTTCCGTGGTGAGGGCTTTTACGCCTTCGGCTTTGTTGTAGAATGCCTGCGCAATGGCGGTGTTGGGTTTGTGGCTGCCGGAAGGCGACACGCCTTCGTACTTGAAGTAAATGTGGGCAGGCGTGTTGAGCGCCTGTTCCAGACGGCGGGCGCGGATGAGGGGGGTAGGCCGCCAGAGGCGGTAGATTTCGCGCACGGGTTCGGGGATTTCGATGTGGCGCTCGGCGCTGATTTCCTGGGCAATGACCTCTTTGGCGAGCAGCGCTTCCAGGAAATCGGGCGTGACCGGCTCTTTGGTGACGGGGTGCAGCGGCTGCGGCAACGGCGTGGGCAGGTCGGCGGCGATGTTGTACCAAAACTTGGGCAGGTCGGCTTCGGAAAGCAGGAAACGGGATTGGTTGGACATGGGATACCTCCATTGAGAATTTGAGTGAGGGAATTTGAGTGAGGGAAAACGGCAGCGTGCGAGGGCGATGCGGCCTTTTCCCGAGGATGGGGCGTTTGAGGACGAGGAGAGCGTTGTTGTAGGGCGGGGTGGCCTCCCGCCCCTGGCGTGCCCAAAAACCCGCGTTTTTCTGTAACCATCCGCGTTCATCCGTGGGCTGTTTCCCCGAAGATGAACGGTTCTGGGAAAACAAAAACGCGCCCGTCCCATGCAGGGACGAACGCGTTACAGGCGTCCGCGGTGCCACCCCGGTTAGGCTGGTGTGCCGTTAAAACGAAAAACCCGCCGTGAAGCGACGGGAAAAGTCGGATGCACTGGCAAGCCAGCCTCACTCGTTTCGGATACGGCGAGCGCCTGGGGCGCTGCGCTTATACCCTTTGCCCTGATAACGGTGGCAACTCCGGCAACGGCTACTACCTGGTGGTTTCGCCTTGCGGCTCTGAGGCCCATTCAGCGTCGGCGTGCGGGCCGGCTTTCACCTTCCCCGGCTCTCTGTGCCGCCGTTTCGGCGCTTACTCGTCCTCTTCTCAGCCTTTGGCTCTTGACAAATTGTTGGCGCAAGTTATACGGGAAAACAGCGGGAACGTCAAGGTTTTGAGCGATGTTGCTTCCCAAGGTGGTGGAACGGGCACGCCTGAGCGGGAGATACACTTGTGCCCTGCCCAAATTCGGGCTACAATAACCCCATGGTACACAAAATTCTGGTCGTCGAAGACGTCCCTGCTGTGCGGGAACTGCTGGAAATTACCCTCAGGTTCAAGGGCTATGAAGTCGAAACCGCTGCCAATGGGCAAGAGGCATTGGAAGCCATTGCCGACAATCCGCCTGATTTGGTCGTCACCGATATCCTCATGCCTTATATGGACGGCTATGCCTTGGTGCAGCGATTGCGCCGCGACGCTGCCACCCGTCGCATGCCGGTGGTGTTCGTCTCGGCTACTTATGTGGCCCCCGAAGACAAGGAGTTTGCCCTCAGCCTTGGCGCGGCGCGCTTCCTCGAAAAGCCCATTGATACCGAAGAGTTTCTGCTTACCGTGGCGGAGGTATTGCACCAGAGTGAGCAAGATGACAGCCCCCCGCTGGACGACGTAACGTTCTATCGTGGTTACCTTGAGCGGCTGAGCACCAAATTGCGTTACAAATCGGTACAAATTACCCGTCTGGAACGTTTGCTTCCCACTTTGCCTGAAGAACAGCGCCCGGCGTTCGCTTCTATGCTGGCTGAAGCCCGCCGCGAACGGCAAATCATCCAGAAAGAACTGGACGTCATCGAGCGTTTGCTTCAAGATTCCAATACCGACTCAGGAAATTGAGCATATGCCCCCTACGTTGCAAGACCTGGAGATTTTAGCCCGCCAGGCCGGCGTGGTTTTGCGCGCCGGCTATGGGCAGCGCCACACCATAGACAGCAAGAGCCACGCCATTGATTTGGTGACCGAAACCGACCGCCGCTCCGAAGCCTTCCTGCTGGAAAGCATCCGCCGCCGCTGGCCGGAGCACAGCATCCTGGCCGAGGAAAGCGGCGCGCACCGCGGCGATGGCAGCCTGTGGTACATTGACCCCCTCGACGGCACGGTGAACTTTGCCCACGGCGTGCCCATTTTCTCGGTTTCCATTGCCTATGCCGAGGGCGGCGGGGTGCGCCTTGGGGTGGTGTATGACCCCATGCGGGATGAGTGCTTTGCCGCCGAGCGCGGCAGGGGGGCGTTTCTCAACGGGCAGCCGTTGCGGGTTTCCCAAACCGCCGAGTTGGGGAAGGCGCTGTTGGTGACCGGCTTCCCCTACGATGTGTGG
>JALVOR010000242.1 GCA_027026295.1 Anaerolineales bacterium
CGCCTCTTCCATCGAAAAACTGGAACAAATCGACCAGGCCGCCGCAACCGCGGGGGTGACAGCGCGCGTCCACCTCAAAATCGACACCGGCATGGAACGCATCGGCGTGCACGATTACAGCGCCGGAGCCTTTCTGGAAGCCACCTTGCGCTGCAACCACATCCGCGTGGAAGGCGTGTTCTCACACTTCGCGAATGCCGACGCGGCCGACCTGGCCTCGGCACGGCTGCAACTGGAACGCTTCCACGAGGTACTGCGCTTCTACGAACGGCACAGTCTGCCGCTGCCCATGCGCCACATGGCAAACTCTGCCGCCATCCTGCAACTGCCCGAAGCCACTTTCGACATGGTGCGCCCCGGCATCATGCTCTACGGCGTGTACCCGTCGGACGAGGTGCGCCGCACCGTGGCCGTGCAGCCCGCGCTGACATGGAAGACACGGGTGGTCTATTTCAAAGTCACCCAACCCGGCAGACCGGTGAGTTACGGCTGGACATGGACGCCGGAAAAGCAAACCCGCATCGTCACCCTGCCCGTGGGCTACGGCGACGGCTATTTTCGGGCAATGTCCAACAAGGCACAGGTACTCATCCGGCAACGGCGTTACCCGCAGGTGGGGCGCATTTGCATGGATCAAATGATGGTCGACATTGGCTGGGAAACCGCCTACAACGGCGACGAGGCCGTACTCATTGGCGAACAAGGCAGCGAGCGCATCACCGTAGAAGAACTGGCGGCATGGGCGGGCACCATTCCCTACGAAGTGCTCACCAACATCAACACCCGCGTGCCCCGTATTTACACCGGCAGCCCCCGGCACCTGGAAGCCACAGGCGTAGAAACCGCGGCACATTGACCGCCCCCGGCGCGCAGGGCGAATTGCAAGTTCGCCCTTTTTCGCCTATAATCAAAAAGACTGGCTTGTAACTTTTTCTCAGGAAGGTGGCCGTATGAATAACCGTATCGCTCGGCTCAGGCGCTACTTGGAGCGGCTGCTGTTAGACCGTGCTGCCGGGTTATGGAAGTACCTGCCGCAACACAACGAAATCGTCCAGACGCTGGTTGATACCCTCACCAGCGACACCTACTTGCAGACCAAACCGCCGTTAGGGCCTACGCAATACGTCCTGGGGCTTCCGGCGGCGCAGGCCGATGCAGTACGGCAGAACAACCGCTTGCTGGACGTTCTGGCAATTGCCATCCACCAGGCCGGGCGAGACATTGGCCTCCGCTTTGCTATTTTGCCGCGGGTATTGTTGGATTCCCGTGCCGACCTGCCCCCCGATGGCTTCCGCCTCGAAGCCACCCTCTGGGAGCCGGAGTACCTGCAGGCTGTGCCCATCGACCCGGACATCAACACCCCGCCCCCAAGCGCCTATGTGGTCATCAACGGCGCACAGGTGTTTGCCCTGGAACAACCCATCATCCACATTGGCCGCCGCCAGGATAACGACCTGCTGCTCGACGACCCGCGGATTTCCCGCCTGCACGCCCAGTTGCGGGCAACGCACGGACGCTACATGCTCTTCGACCTGAATTCCACCGGCGGCACTTTCGTGAACAACCAGCGCATCCGCGCCACCGTGCTTTACCCCGGCGATACCATCCTGCTGGCAGGCGTCACGCTGGTCTACGGGCAACGCTCGACCCGCCCGCTGCAATCTACGCCCAAGCAGCCTCTGGCCGTGGATACCACCCCCAACGTCGCCACAACCATGCGACTCCGCCACCCCCTGCACAACTTCAAACAGGACAAACCATCTGGAGAGTGACCATGAGCAACGACATCGTGCTTGGCGTGATCGGCGGCTCCGGCCTTTACAACATGGCGGGGCTGGACAACATCGAGAGCCGCACCGTGGAAACGCCCTTCGGCACCCCCAGCGCGCCGATTACCATCGGCACACTGGAAGGCAAACGGGTGGCCTTCCTGGCGCGGCATGGCATCGGTCATCACATCACCCCCACGGAAGTCAACTACCGCGCCAACATCTATGCTCTCAAGTCGTTAGGCATCGACCGCGTGGTGAGCGTGAGCGCGTGCGGCTCGCTGCGGGAAGATTACGCGCCCGGCGACATCGTGGTGCCCGACCAGTTGTTCGATTTCACCAAAGGCCGCAAGCGCTCGTTCTTCGGCGAAGGGCTGGTCGCCCATGTCGGCGTTGCCGACCCCTTCTGCCCTGACCTCTCGGCGCGCATCCTGGCCGCAGTGCAGGAAACCCGTGCAACGGTACACCAGGGCGGCACGTTCATCACCGTCGAAGGGCCGCGCTTTTCTACCAAGGCAGAGTCCAACGTCTTCCGCCAATGGGGTATGTCCATCATCGGCATGACCACCTCGCCGGAAGCCTTCCTGGCGCGGGAAGCCGAAATGTGCTATGCCGTGCTGGCGCACGTCACCGACTACGACGTCTGGCACGTGGATGAAGAGCCGGTCACGGTAGAAATGGTCATCCAAACCCTGCAACGCAACGTGGCCACCGTGCAGGAAGCCATCCGCAACCTGGTAAAACAATTGCCTGCCGAGAAAACCTGCACCTGCGAACACGCCCTCGCCGACGCCCTGATTACCAACCCCGCCGTGATTCCGCCCGCTACGCGAGAAAAACTCGACCTGCTGGTGAGCAAATATCTCGATACGGCAGGCTGACCGTTTGTCAAACCGCCTTTGGCGCACGCGACAGTCTGCTCTGCGTCCTCATCCTCTCAGAAAGCGCCCCGGCACAAGCAACAATGGGGGAAAGCCGCCGCGCTGACATCATCCCAGAAACGCTCCTCTTCAATTCCCGACATGCACTATACTGTTAATACCAACCGTTTCTGTCGCGGAGGCACCATGAGCATCCTCTTCCTCAGCGTCTGTTTTCTCTTTGCATTCCAACTGCTGACCGAATTCGTCGCCGCCATTTATGCCTTTGGGCTGCTGGGCACGAGCATTCCGCCAGAAATAGGCGCGGTGGTGTTCATGCTCAGCCCCTTTGCCCTGCTTTTGTGGCGCAAACTGCCCCGCCGCCTGCTGGAAACCGCCCTGGGCGTGGCCCTGCTCGCGCGGCTGGCAATGCCCCTGCTGCCCACGCGCGGCGTACTCTGGGCGGCAGGCATCGGCACCGCGGCGGCGTTCCTTGCCCTGCCGCTGCTGGCGCGCCGTTTTCGCGGGGCAGAGGCCGCCGCCGGGCTGGCATGGGCTGTGGCTGCCGCAGGATTGCTGCGGGCCGCAGGCGCAGGCATTGACCTTTCCCTTGAAGGGGCGGGGCAACTCATCGGCTGGGCGCTGGCCCTCGCGGCGGTTTGGGCGTGGCGGCGCCTCCCCGTTCCCAACAACGCAGACGCTCGCGCCGGGCAGCCCTCCCCTGCCTTCGGGCGCGTGCTGCTGGCTGCGTTGGGCATCGCCTCGGTGGTCTTCCTGCTCTATGCCGCCTTCACCGCGCCCGCCGTGGTCGCCCGCTGGGCCGACTGGTCGCCCCTCACCGCCTACACCCTCGCTGCCGTCCCCCTGCTGGCCTACGCCCTGGCAGGCTGGCGGCGCAGCATCCGGCCTGCGCCGCGCACCCTGACCGAAGCAACCGCCCTGTTTGCCGTGCTGCTGGGCTGGGGCATTGCCGCCCGCCAAACGCCCTTCCCCACGGCTGCCAGCGCCTACCCCTTCCCGCGCCCGCCGCACGGCTTCCCGTGGGGCATTGCTTTCGCCGTGCTGCTTTTCCCCCTGCTCTTCACCGCTTTCGCCCACCTCTTTGAGTGGCTATACGAAACACCGCAGGCACAACCGGCTTCCCACCGCACCCTCGGCGCGGCTTTCGGGACGGCTGCTTTCTACCTGCTGGTGCTCGTTTTTGCCCACGTTTTCACCACCACCTACGATTACATCCCCGTGGTTGGGCCGCTGTGCCGCGACCGCTTTTGGATGGTTCACGCCCTGCCCGCGGCGGTGGTGGCCGCCGCCGTGGCCTTCGTCCGCCCAAAGCAGACGAGCACTGCGCCGCGGCACGCCTTCCCCCTGCTGGCAGCCCTTGCCGTTGCCATGCCCGTTGCCGCCTTCCTGCAACGCCCCGCCCCC
>JALVOR010000243.1:0-2951 GCA_027026295.1 Anaerolineales bacterium
GTTGGGGGCGGCGGCGTGGCGCTGGGGCTGGTGGGAAACCTTCCGCCGCGGCATTGGCTATGGAGGCTGGATCACTGCTGGGGGCACGCTTGTCCTTGCGGCGTTGAGCATTGTTGCGTTCCAGACGGTGTTTACCGATTTCCACCACGTTTTCTTCGAGGGCGATACCTGGTTGTTTGCCTACACCGATTCGCTGATTCGCCTTTTCCCTGAGCGGTTTTGGCAGGATGCGTTTTTGCTGGTTGGCGGCCTGAGTGTGCTGATTGGCCGCGCGTTGGCATACGCTGCCCAACGGCGTTGATGCCCGCATCCCGTATCCCAAATCCCGCATCACGAATTACGAATCCCGTGCCCCATCCGTTTTCCCCTGTTTCAGGAGGTGCCTCATGCGTGCTCGCTGGCTTTTCCTTTTGCCGGTTTTCCTGCTTTTGTGGGCGTGCAACCTGCCTTCGTCGTCGCCTTCACCGATTTCCACCACTTCGCCTGAAGAGATTTCCACCGCTGTGCAGGCCACCCTGACAGCGGTGGTGGTCGGCACCATCCCCGCGCCGGTGGCGACCATGGGCCCACCTTCCGGGAACGCTACCCCGGCTGCAGGCACGCCTGCGCCTACGGTAACCCCCGCGAGTAGCACCACCGGTGCAGTGGAAGGCGTGGTTTGGCGGGACGCGTGCGCCGTTTCGGGGGGCGAGAACGACGAGCCGGTGCAGCCCGGCCCGAATTGCAAACTTTACCCCGATTTGGGCTATGGCGGCGACGGCAAGCAGGAAGACGGCGAGCCGGGCATTCAGGGCGTGGAGGTGCGGCTGGCGAAAGGCGATTGCCCCGGCGCCGCCTGGCTGGCGACCACGACCGATGCCCAGGGGCATTACGTTTTCCCGCAGGTGCCGCCGGGGAAGTATTGCGTGCAGGTGGCGGCTGACAATGACATCAACAAGGCGGCGTTGACGCCAGGGGAGTGGACTTATCCCGCGCCGCAGGAAGGTTTCCAGAGCGTGACGGTGGCTGCAGGGCAGACCGCCACGGCAAATTTTGGCTGGTTCGCCTCGCCGGAGGGTTTCCTCGGCGCGCAATGCGAGAACAGCATGAAGTTTGTTTCCGAAACTGTACCCGACGGCTCCGAAGTTGTGCCCGGTAAGCCGTTTTTGAAGACGTGGACGGTGCAGAACACCGGCACCTGCACGTGGACGACGGCGTACAAACTGGTGTTTAGCAAAGGAGATTTGATGAAGGCGCAAAATCCTGTGCCGTTGCCCCATGCCGTTGCGCCCAACGAGGAAATCACGCTGGAAGTGCAGTTTACCGCGCCGCAAACGCCGGGAGAATATCGCAGCGAGTGGCGTATGCAGGATAAGAAAGGTAACTTCTTTGGTCCCGGCGATGACCCTGCCGAAGGACGGTTGTGGGTGGAAATCAAAGTGCCCAGCACGGTCAGCACGCTGGATCTGGGCGCACCCACGGTTTCCGACCCGATGAACAGCGGCACTTACTGGTACATGCTGCAAATCCCCGATGCCTATTTTGAGATGAGCGGCGGGCGGCTGGTGATGCATGGCCTGAACCCCGGCATGGTGGATTCGTGGGCGCTTTCCTCTTACCCGGCGTTGGGCGATGCTTTCATCGAAGGCACGTTCATCACTGGCAACCCGTGCAGCGGCCTCGACCGCTACGGCATGATCGTGCGCGCCCCCGATACCGACCGCGGCGTGGTGGTGGAATTTTCCTGCGATGGCCGCTATCGGGTTTACATTTGGGATGGCGCAAACTATACCGGCCTGCAAAACTGGACGCACGGCGCGGCCATTGCCGGGGGGCCGAACAAGACCAACCGCCTGGGCATCTGGCTGCAGGGTAACACGGTAAAGGTGTATGCCAACCGGATGCTGCTGGGGACGGTTTCCCAGAACAAATACGCCAGTGGACGCTTTGGTTTGGTGATTGCTTCCAAGAATACGACCGACTTTACCGTGTCAGTGGACAAGGTGGAATACTGGACGAATTTGCCGTAGTCGCTGGCGTGCTTATGAAAAGAAGCCCTCGCTTTTTGGCGAGGGCTTTTGTGCTCCAGATGGGTTATGTCAAATGTCTGCCGCCGTCCAGGTGGATGATTTCGCCGGTGATGTAGGCCTGGCCGGTGAGCAGAAAGCGCAACGTCGCGCCGACTTCTTCAGGCTGCGCCCAGCGGCTGACGGGCGTGGCGTGTAGCACTTTGGGGGCGGGCTGCCCGTCGGAAGGCGGCAGCACCGCGCCCAAAGCGATGCCGTTCACCGTGATGCGGGGGGCGAAGGCCACCGCGAGGGCCTGGGTGAGCGCGGCCAGCCCGGCTTTGCTGATGGTGTAGGGCAGGTGGTCGGCGCCGGGGCGCAGGGCGCGCCAGTCGAGAATGTTGACGATGCGGCCGCGCGCCTCGGGCTCGGCCAGCAGGCGCCGCGCGAAGGCTTGCGAGAGCAGGAACGGCGCGGTCAGGTTGATGCGCAGGTGGCGTTCCCACGCGACGAGGTCAGCGGTTTCCCACGTCAGGTTTTCGAAGATGGCCGCGCTGTTGACCAAAGCGTTCAGGCTGCCCAAAGCCTGCCACGCCCGCTCCACCAGCGCGGCGGCTTCTGCGGGGTCGTTCAGGTCGGCCTGAAGCAGCGCCACGGTTGCGCCGCGGGCGCGCAAAGCCGCCGCGGTTTGTTCCGCGGCCTCGCGCGAACGGCCGTAATGCAGGGCTACGTTGCCGCCCGCTTCGGCCACGGCCTCGGCCAGCATTTTGCCTACCCGTCGCGCCGCACCGGTGATCAGTACATTGAGCGCCACCATGATTTCGTCAATGAAAGTCCGCAGAGATTCGCACAGAGGGCGATTTAGGATTAGCGATTTAGGATTGGCGATTTAGGATTGGCGATTTAGGGCCGGGCATCTCCTAAATCCAGGTCGGCTCTTCGTAAGTGCCGAACACTTCTTTGAAC
>JALVOR010000243.1:2961-4042 GCA_027026295.1 Anaerolineales bacterium
GCAATGCGCAGGCGGTCCAACGCCTGCCCGACGCGCCCCTGGTCACGGCTGGTGCGCACTTTCTTCAGCCGCGCCACCTGCCGCTTGTAGCCCTCGGGGTCCATCTCCAAGATGGGCACTTCGTAGGGTTTGTTGTCGTTGTAGACGTTCACACCCACGATGCGGCGGCGGCCTTCGTCGATTTCCTGCTGGTAGCGGTAGGCGGCTTCGGAAATTTCCTTCTGGAAGAAGCCCTTTTCGATGGCGGGCAGCACGCCGCCCAGTTCCTCGATGCGGCGGAAGTAGTCGTAGGCCTGCTTTTCCAAGCGGTTGGTCATGTTCTCGACGAAGAACGAGCCGCCCAACGGGTCGATGGTGTTCACCACGCCGCTTTCCTCGGCGATGATCTGCTGGGTGCGCAGCGCGATGGTGACGGCCTTTTCGGAAGGCAGCGCCAGTGCCTCGTCCAGGCTGTTGGTGTGCAGTGATTGTGTGCCGCCCAACACCGCGGCCAGCGCCTGGATGGTGACCCGCACCACGTTGATGTCCGGCTGCTGGGCGGTGAGGGTGCAGCCCGCGGTTTGGGTGTGGAAGCGCAGCAGCCAGGAACGCGGGTTCTGCGCGCCGAAGGTCTCTTTCATCTCCCGCGCCCAGATGCGGCGGGCGGCGCGGAATTTGCCAATTTCCTCGAAAAAGTCGTTGTGCGAGTTGAAGAAGAAGGAAAGCCGCGGGGCAAACTCATCAATTTGCAGGCCGCGCGCCAGCGCCCAGCGGACGTATTCCAACCCGTCCGAGAGGGTGAAGGCGAGTTCCTGCGCCGCGGTGGAGCCGGCTTCGCGGATGTGGTAGCCGCTGATGCTGATGGTGTTCCACTTGGGCAGGTGTTTCGAGCCGTATTCAATGGTGTCGGTCACCAGGCGCATGGAAGGCTCGGGCGGGAAAATGTATTCCTTCTGCGCGATGTACTCTTTGAGGATGTCGTTCTGGATGGTGCCGCGCAGTTCATCCTGCCGGAAGCCCTGCTTTTCGGCCGCGGCGATGTACATGGCCCAGATGATGGCCGCGGGTGCGTTGATGGTCATGCTGGTAGACACCTTCCCCA
>JALVOR010000244.1:0-7320 GCA_027026295.1 Anaerolineales bacterium
GTCCATCAACGCATCGGCTCGTTTGTTAAAGTTCTGGTACACTTGTTGCCGGAACTGTGTTAAATCGTGAGTGTTGTCCATACCCATAGATTGACACAGTTCCACCTATTTTGTCAAAAGTCCAATAATCCATAATTGCGCAAAAACCACAGAAGACACAGAAAAGGCGCAGAAAACACAGAAAGAATCTTTAGCACGATGACATTCGCGAGTTACCCGACGACCTGACTATCCGACTATCCGACTATCTGACCCCATGACTACCCTCCGCATCCCCGCTTCTACCGGCAACGTTGGGCCCGGCTTCGATGTGCTCGGGCTGGCGCTGGATTTATGGAACCGCGCCGATTTCGCCCTTAAAGGCAAAACCTGGCGCATCGAAATCCGGGGCGAAGGGGCAAACGCCCTGCCCACCGATGAAGGCAACCTCATCCTGCGCGCCGCGCGACGGGTGTGGGAAACCACGGGGCAGCCAGTTCCCCGCGGGCTGGTGGTACGCTGCGAAAACGGCATTCCCCTGCAATCGGGGCTGGGTTCCAGCGGTTCGGTGGCGCTGCTGGGCGTGGCGGGGGCCAACGCCCTGCTGGGTGCGCCTCTTTCCCGCGCCGAGGTTTTCGCTTTGGCCGCCAAGGTGGAAGGCCATCCCGACAACGTCGCCCCCTCGCTCTATGGCGGCCTGACCGCGTCGGTCGCCACGGCCGGGGGCTGGCTGGTGCGCCGCTTTCCCATTGCTGCAGCATGGCTGCAACGCCGCTGGATTGCCGTGGTGGTGCCCGATGTGGCGCTGAGCACCCAAGCCTCCCGCGAAGCGCTACCCACTGCCGTGCCCATGAGCGACGCAGTCTTCAACATCGGCCACAGCCTGCTGGTGGTGGAAGCCTTCCGCACGGGCGACGCCGCGCTGCTGGCCGAAGCCTTCACCGACCGGCTGCACCAGCCTTACCGCCTGCCGCTGATTCCGGGCGCTGCCGCCGCGTTGGAAGCCGCCCGCGCCGCGGGGGCGGTCGCGGCGGGGCTTTCCGGTGCAGGGCCAGGGCTGATTGCCTTTGCCCCCCAAATGGAAAACGCCGCACCCGTGGCCGCGGCGATGGTGGCTGCCTTCCAGCAGGCGGGCGTAACCGCCCGCGGCTGGGCGCTCAGGCCGGTGGCTGATGTGCCTTGGTCTGTTGCAGCACCCACAGGAAAAACGGCGCGCCGAACAGCGCCGTAACGATGCCCACAGGCAGGGTTTGGGGGGCTAACAGCGTGCGGGCAATCAGGTCGGAAAGCAGCAACGCCGTCGCCCCGCCAAGCAGGGAAAGCGCCACCAGATGGCGATAATCTTCGCCCCAGAAGGCCCGCATCAAGTGGGGGGCAACCAACCCGATGAAACCAATGATACCGGCAAACGCCACCGCCGCCGCGGTGGTGAGGGAAGCCGTCGCAAGCACCAGCAGTTTCACCCGCTGGGCGTGCAGGCCCAGTTGCCGCGCCTCTTCTTCCCCGAATTGCAGCACATTGAGGGCGTGCCCCGCCGTGAGCAACACCACCTGACCTACCAGCCAGTAGGGCAGCATGGCAAACACCGGCTTCCAGCCCGTGAGGGGCGCGCCGCCCAGCAAATACACAATGGCCCGCTGCAGCGTGCCTTCGGAATGCAGCATGAGGAACGAGGTCAGCGCCGAGGCGAGGGAACCCAGCGCCACGCCCGCCAGAATCAATGTGGACGTCGGCACCTGCCCATCCACCCGCGCCAGCAGGTAAACCAGCGCCACAGTGAGCAGCGCCCCGACGAAAGCCGCCGCGGGCAGCAAAAACATGCCGTGCCACTGAGGGTTCCCACCCTGCAGCGCCAACGCCGCCACCGCGCCCAGCCCCGCACCCGAGGCCACACCCAGCAGGTACGGGTCGGCCAGGGGGTTGCGGAAAATGCCCTGATACGCCGCACCGCTGCTTCCCAAAGCCGCGCCGGTGAGCAATAGCAGCGCCATGTGGGGCAGGCGCAGGTCAAAGAGGATGGTGGCGTAATAAGCGGGCAGGTCGGCGGGCAGCGCCGCGCCGCCAATTTTCGCCGTGAGCAGGCGCGCCAAATCGCTCAGGGGGATGTTCACCGCCCCGATTGCCACATTCAGCACCGCGGCCAACGCCAGCAGCAAAAGGTTGATGGTCAAAGCACGTTTCATCGTTGCACTGTTTCCACGTAACGGTTCAGTCTTGAGAAAATAGCCCGCGGATGAACGCGGACAATCACAGATGGGCGCGGATTTAACGCAAAGAGGCGCAGAGAGGGAAGCAAGGCTGCAAGACAATGCCAAGAGCCAAGCAGGGGCGCTGCGGCACAGCCCCCTACAACTGCGCCCCTACGGCTGCGGCATCTCAACTTCCAGCGTGGCGTGCGCCAGGTTGCCCGCGGCGTCGGCGGCGGTCAGGGTGAGGGTGTGCCTGCCGGGTTCCAGTTGCAGGGCAAAGGTATAAGGCGGCGCTTCCAACGTGTCTACCGGCTCGCCGTCGGCTTCCAGTTTCACCCACGCTAACGCCAGATCATCCTCGGCGGCAGCCTGCACGATCAAATAGCCCTGCTGCGCAGCCGCGACCAGGTCGGCTTCCTGCGGGTGCAGGAAAGCCACCTGCGGCGGCACCCCATCCACCGTGACCTGGGTGGTCGCCAGATGCACCTGCCCGTCGGTATCCGTCACCAGCAATTGCACTGCATAAAGGCCGCTCAAGCCAGTGGTATCCCACGTGCCCAGCACATCGTCAGTCACAGGGCGCTTGCCCTCGGCAACCACCACCCACTGCTGGGGGTTGAGTCCCTGCCCCACCTGAATGCGGTAGGCAGCAAAGTTTTCGCTGGTTGCCGTGCCGCGGAACGTGACCTCGCCGCGCACATAAGCAAAAGCCGCAGGGGCGGTCAAATGTACTTTCGGGTCGAAGGGTGGCGCGAGCACCATGTCATAATCCTGCGGCGGCAGGGTAAGGCCCGCTTCCTGCGCCCACGCGCGGGCCTCAGGGGGCACCATCATGAACACCCGCGAAGCCACATCCTGCGGCGGCGTGAACACCGTTGCCCGCAAGCCGGTTTCCCGATCAACGTCCACCCGCCGGAAAAGGGTGTCGGGCACGGTGGGTTCGTTGCCCTGCAGGAAGATTTCTTCCACCAGATTGGGGCAGTCGGCAGTGGGCAACATGCCCGACGGGTCACAGACGGTAACTTCGCTGATCTCTGCCGGACGCTGGAAAGGTTCGGCGGGCAAATCGGCAAGGGCAGTGCGAGCAAGGGCGTGCCAGTAAGCCAGCGCCGCGTGCTGGCTTTGAGTCGGGTCGTTCCCCTGGGTATAAACGGCAATCACCCGCCGGGGCGTGTAACCTACCACCCACACGCCGCCTGCGGCGTTCCGCCCGATGTGCGCCGCCAGAGGGCGCCCGATTTCCAGCGGGTTGGGATGCCCCAACGAAGGCCAGCGGGCGGCCTGGTCGGCAAGGACATCGGTAAGCAGGTAAGCCAGGCCAGGGCTGAGCACGCCGCGATAAGTCGGGGAAGCGGTAAAACGCAAGTTGGCATGGGCATCCACAGCCTGCACCACAGCGGCGGGCTGCAGGGTTTCCCCCGCGGGCAGGCCATACCAGCGCCCCTGGGCGGCGAACACTGCGTAGCCGTGGGCGAGTTCTAGCAGGGTAAGGTCGCCGCTGCCAAGAAGCAGGTCATAGCCAAGTTGCTGCTGCCCCTGCAAGGCGGGCAGGCCGATACGAGCGGCGGTTGCCCACACCGTCGGCACGCCGAGTTGTTCCAGCAGGTGCAATGCAGGGGTCAAATAATCATTTGCCAGCGCCAGCCGCAGGCGCATGGGGCCGTGGAAGGCTTCCACAGGCTGGGGCAGTTGCACACCAGGGGGCACATGGGCAGGTACGTCCCACGTCAGACTGGCAGGGGCAAAGCCGCGGGAAAACGCCACGGTGTAAACCCACGGGCTCAAGGCAGTGCCGGGCGGGTGAGGCCGAAAAGCCGCCGCGGGAGAAAGCGCCAAAACGCGCCCCGTGTCAGCATCCAGTACCACCGCCTCCAGCGCGGCATCGGCGGGCATGGGCTTGCCTAACAACAGGGGTGGCAAAAAGCGGGAAGCCGGGCAGTCAGGGGCAACTTCTGAGGCGGCCTGCCGCACCGCCTCGCCCAGACAAGCCACGGTGTGCTGCAAATCGGGCTGCAAGGTGGTGTAAACCACCAAACCGCGAGAAGGCAGCGGCCAGCGGGAGACAATCTGGCCCCGTGCTAACGCCACAATAGCGGGCGCTTCGATGCGTCGCGGCGCGGCCACGGCGGGCACGGCGGGAAGAGCCTCCTGCACCTGCGGCGCCGTAACCAGCGCGTGCGCCAGCATGGTTATCAACAACTGCTGGCGGTGCTGGTCAGCAAGGGCGGGCGCATCCCACGGGTTGATGTCAGGGTGCTGCAACACAGCAGCCAGCAGCGCGGCTTCGGAAAGGGTAAGGTCGGCAGCCGACTTGCCAAAGTAGCCGCGGCTGGCGGCTTCCAGGCCGTAAAAGCCATGGCCGAAGTCAGCAACGTTGAGATACCACGTCAGCACCCGCCGATGGCCGTATTGGGCAATGATTTGGGAAGCCAGCAGCCGTGCCCGCAAACGGCGGCGCAGGGAAGGCGGTTCCTGGAAGAGCAGCAGACGGTCGGCAAGGGTTTCAGCGATGGAAAGCGGAGCAGAAGCCTGCCAAAAGTGGCCTTCGTAGCCCCCTTCACTCCAAAAATCCGGTTCGATAGCCGCCACTACCGCCGCGAGGACGTAATCGGGCAAACCGTCAAGCGAAACCGGTGCACCGCCGGGAGGAACATACAATGCCGAACCATCGGCGGCCACATAGCGGGTGGGTGTGAGCAACAAACCTGTGGGTGCGTCGAGTAAATCGGGCAGCGCCTGGGGCGAGGGCAGGTCAGCAGTGATGTAGGCATACCCCCATGCCAGCAACGCGGTCGCAGCGGTCACGAGCAAGCCTAACGCGACCAGCAGGCCAATGCCCCAGGGGCGCAGGCGCGCGCTCCAGCGGCGGCGGGCTTGTTCTTCTCGCCGGCGGCGAACGCGCAGGGGAACGACCAATCGTTGCATGGGAGGATTGTATCAAAAACTCAGGGGTTATGCTACAATAAAACGAATCCGGCAACCATTCCTTTCACTCCAGGAGGAAAACCATGGACATCAACTGGAAAGACTTCATCACTTTCCGCCGCATGGTCACGCCGATCATCATCCAGATTTTGTTCTGGATAGGCGTTGTGGGCGTTCTCATCAGCGGCATCATCGGCTTCTTCGGTGGGCTGATTTCAGGTATCGGCGAAGGCGATGTAGGCGCCATCTTTGGCGCACTTTTGGGTGTGCCCATCCTCACCATCGTTGGCTTGCTACTCGTCCGCCTGTATTCCGAACTGCTCATCGTGATTTTCCGCATCCACGATTCCCTCGTCGACATCCGCAACGCGCTGGAAAAGAGCGAGTAGCCCGTTTTCCTCCTGCCCTGCCCCCATTGCACCTTTCACGTGGGGGCAGGCTTTTTGAAATGTGCCACATCACAGGGAACACCGTGCTTCAACCTCTTGCAGGCAAACGCATCATCTTAGGCATCACAGGATCGGTCGCGGCTTACAAAGCCGTGGCGTCGGCCTCGCGGCTGGCACAATTGGGCGCCGAAGTAATCACCGTGCTCACCAAAGGCGCAACCCGCTTCGTAACCCCGCTTTCCTTCCAGTCGGTCACGGGACAGCCTGCTTACGCCGACGCCGATTTGTGGGGGCAGCGGGGGCACGTGCTGCACGTCGGCTTAGAGCACAATGCCGACCTGGTGCTGATTGCCCCGGCCACCGCCAACACCCTGGCCAAATTAGCCCACGGGCAGGCTGACAACCTGCTCACCCTGACCGCTCTCAGCACCCGCGCCCCGCTCATCGTTGCCCCGGCCATGGACGGCGGCATGTTCGAGCATCCCGCCACGCAAGCCAATCTGGAAGCCCTGCGCGCTCGCGGTGTCCACATCCTCGGCCCCGCCGAAGGACACCTCGCCTCTGGGCTGACGGGCAAAGGACGCATGGTCGAGCCGGAAACTCTCACAGGGGCAGCGCGCTATCACCTTACCCGCGGCGGCGCGTTCCAGGGCAAGCGCGTGGTCGTCACCGCGGCGGGCACGCAAGAGCCTATCGACCCGGTACGGGTGCTCGCCAACCGTTCATCAGGCAAACAGGGTTTCGCTCTGGCACAGGCGGCGCTGGATTTTGGTGCGGAGGTCACGCTGATTAGCGGCCCCACCGCCCTCGCCACGCCCTATGGGGCGCAGCGCATCCACACCCCCACCGCCGCCGACATGGCCGACGCCGTGTTTACCGCCCTGCCCGATGCCGAAGCCCTGCTGATGGCCGCCGCCGTCGCCGATTACCGCCCCGCCACCGTAGCCGAGCAAAAAATCAAGAAAGGGCACGACGCCCTGACGCTAACCCTTACCCGCACCACCGACATTTTGGGCGCCTTAGCCCAACGGCGGGCAGAATTCCCCAACCTGCGGCTGGTGGTGGGGTTCGCTGCCGAAAGCCAGGCGTTGCTGGAAAACGCCCGTGACAAATTACGGCGCAAGGGGCTGGACATGATTGCCGCCAACGACATCACCGCCCCCCAGGCCGGCTTCGCCGTAGACACCAACCGCGTCACCCTGCTCTACGCCGATGAGCTGGTGGAGCCGCTCCCACTGATGAGCAAAGCCGGAGTCGCGCAGGCGGTGGTGCTGCGGGCGTTGGTGCTGCTGGAAGGCGGCTTCCTCGTGCACCTTGCCACCGCGGCGGCATGGCAGCAAGCCCAGGAAAGCGGCTCCTACCGCCCGCCGTCGCTGGAAAGCGAGGGCTTCATCCACCTTTCCCGCCCCGACCAGGTGGAAGCCGTACGGCAGCGCTTCTACGCGCAGCGGCAAGACATGGTACGGCTCGAAATCCCCTACAGCCGGATTGCCGAACACGTCCGCTGGGAAGCCGTCGGCGGCGACGCCTTTCCTCACCTCTACGCCCCCCTGCCCGTGGAGGACGTAGCAAAGGTTACGCCGCTGAAATGAGTTGGCGGCTCACCCTTGCCGCAAAGTAACTGCTCAACCCCGGCAAGGAGAAACCACAAAACCACAGAAGACACCGAAGCGCCACAGAAAACACAGAAATAAGGCAATTCGTGAAGTCTTTGCGTGCTTTGCTTTGCGCCTTAGCGTTACAAAAAAATCCGTGTGCATCCGTGATCATCCGTGGTCTATTTTCCCAGGGCTGAACGCTGCAAATAAGGCAACGCCAGCATCAACGCCGCCAACGAT
>JALVOR010000244.1:7330-11800 GCA_027026295.1 Anaerolineales bacterium
CCGCGCTGCGCCATTGCCAGCGCCTCGGCGGCGGGAATCGCCACCGGCTCCAGAAATTCGTCCTCATCGGCGGGCAAGGGGGCATGGCGCAAACCGGTGGCGAGGTAAACATACTGATATTCCGTAGAATAGCCGGGGGCAAGATAAAACTCCCCCAAAAGGCGAAAGTCCTGCGCAGCCATGCCGATTTCCTCGCGAATTTCCCGCGCCGCGCAGGCTTCTGGCGCTTCGTCGGGCTCCAGCGTGCCCGCAGGCAATTCCAGCAGGCTTTCGCCCGCCGCGTGACGATATTGCCGCACGAACCATACCCGCCCTTCGGCATCCACGGGCACCAGCGTGACTGCACCGTGGTGGGTAATCACATCGAAAGCCGCCGTTTTCCCGTCGGGCAGGCGCACCCAATCGCGGCGCACGGCAAAAACCCGCCCACGAAAGACCGTTTCTGAACGTTCCGTTGTAAACACGCTTGCCTCCTCATGATACAGAAAAGGGTGCTGCCACTTGCAGCACCCTTTTGCATCGCGGGTTGAACGAGATCAGGGGATGTGAATGCTCTGACCAGGCGTGAGGGCAGCGTTGACGCTCATGCCATTGGCCGCGGCAATGGCTTCCGGCCAGACATCGCCAAACAGGCAGGCAATGCTGTAGAAGGTATCGCCGCTCCGCACGACATAGGTGGTGGGGTGCGCCCGCAGTGCCCGCTGGTAGGGGAAGGGGCCTGCCCCTTTTGGAATAGTCAACGTAGTGCCAGGATACACCCATTGGCCGCGGCTCAGCCCGTTGACTGCCAACAGGGTGTTGGGGTCAACGTTAAATCGGCGCGCCAGACAGTAAGGAAATTCGCCCTTGTGGAGGGCGTAAACTGAAGGCACCGTAACGTTGACCGGCGCCGAAGTCGGCTGCGGAGCGGGGGTTACGGCAACGACCACCGATGTAGGCACCGGCGTAGATGCCGCGAGCGGCACAGGGGTGGCTTCTCCGCTCTCACCGCCGCCAGTTTGCGGAACAAGTTCAATCACCGTCGCAGTTTGCGTCGCGGCAGCGTTGTTCACAACGGGCGTCGGGAAAGTATCCCCACTCCCTGCTGCAAGCGGCGTGGGCGGGCCACTGTTGGCCGAACGCGTACACGCGCTCAATGCCGCCACAAGCAGGGCAAACGCCATCCACACGGCTGTTTTCTTCATCGTTGCTTCTCCTTCTTCGGGCAAATTCAAACGAATTGCCAATGGCTGTTTGTGCTAATAAGGTTAGCACACGGGCAAAGGAAAGTCAAGCAAGCCCCAACTGGGTTACCAATCTGGCGAAGGCGTCGCCATCTCAATCAAGTGCTCCAAAACCCAGCCCTCCACACCCGTGGAAGGCACCCGCACGCGCACCCAAACGTACTTATCGGCTTCCACCTCGGGGCCCAGCACCACAAGCACTTCTCCATTGCTCGCACCGCCAATGGATTTGTATTCAAACCCGGCACCCGACCGAATAAGCACGCCGCCATATTGTTCAGGAGCCGCAGCAATGGCATAAGCAGGCGTGGGGGTCGGCGTAGCCGTGGCGGTAGGCACCGGGGAAGGCGTCGGTGTGAGCGTGGCCGTCGGCGTGGTGGTAGGCGGCGCGGGCGTAGGCGTAAACGTCGGCGGCAATGCCGTGGGGGAAGGCGGCAAAGGTGAAGGCAACGGGGTAGGCAAAGGTGCAGGCATGCCAACATGCGCCTCAAAGGCTGTTCCCATGCCCATGGCAAATACCAACACTACCCCGCCCAGCAACAACGCAACACCGCCTAAAGTGTAACCAAACAGCGTAAGGGGACGGAAGCCCAAGACGGCAAAGGCCATCGCGCTGAACAAGGCCGCCCAGGCCAGATGCACCACAAAAACCACCAACCCATCAGGGAAAAGGTGCAGCGTGCCATTGCCCAAGCCAAAACCGGCTGTCACCAACGGCAAGAAGACTTCATAAGCCAGGGCTGCGCTCGGCAAAGGTAATACACGCGGCCGCCGCGCCAGAGCGACGGTAGCCCACATGGCAGCAATTGCCAGCACCACAAAGTCCCACACCGAAAGATGTGCGTGTAAAGGTGCCTGATTCAGGTCGGGAGCCATCCACAACATGCTGGCAGCCCCTCCCAACACACCCAGCCCAAACGCGAGGAGGCTACCCACAACCACGCCGCCCAGCACATGGGAAAAATAACGCCCTGCGCCAGTAACGACACCCAATCCCAAACCCAACAAGGGCGCCATAGAAGGTGCAAGAAGTGCGCCAAAAAGCAGCAACGCTGGCTGGTCAAAACCCAGCCCAATGCCCCATACCACAGCAGCAAAGGCAATGTAAAGGAAAAAATCCACCGATGGTTCAGCGCGCCGGGCTGCCTGATTCCAGAAGGCTTCCCGCTCCCCCGCATCCAGCGAGGCAAGCGAGCGGCGTGCCCGCCGCCGTCGCGCAGGGGGCAAGCGCCTGGGGTCTTCAGGGGTGGCGTGACTACGAGGAATGGTCATAGGCTCCCGAAAATTGCAAAAAAGCAGAAAAATGAACAGCAATGCTCAAACAGCATGGTAACATAAAGCATTACAATTATAACCCTTTTTGCCGTTTTTGCCCTTCGAGAGGACTTCGTCTATGCGAAAAGGCTCGCACCTCAGTATATTACTCCTCATTCTGTCGATTCTGACCGCCTGCGGGAAAACTGCGCCCGCCCCCACCGTCTCGCCTTCGCCATCCATCATCCCCTCAGCCACAGCCCTGCCGCAGCCTTCCCCCACGGGAACACCTGCGCCGACCATGGCGCTGCTCGCCTCGCCCGACGCAGACCCCCGCATCGTGACGGCAGCCCAAGCATGGCTACAAACCCGCGCCCAGGAAGCCGGCGCACAAATTGCCATCGCACAGCCTTCCGAAGGCCTACCGGAAAACACCACCGCTGTGTTGAGCATAGGCGCGCCGCCGCCCAAAGCCCCCACCGCCCGCAGGCTGATGATTGCCGCCTCGGCGGAAAGCGTCCCCGACGGCGTGCAAGCGTTGGTGCTGGAAAGCGCCGACCTGCCCCATCGCGCTTTTCTGGCAGGCTACATCGGCACGCTCATCACCAAAGACTGGCGCACGGGGTTGCTGGCTTCCGAAGCCGAGAACGCGGCCGCACAAGCCTTCAAGAACGGCGGGCATTATTATTGCGGCCTCTGCCGCCCGCTTTACCCGCCTTTTCTCGTATACCCGCTATATGCCTTGATCCCTGCAGGCAGCAATGCCACCGCATGGGAAAGCGGTGTGCAGGAACTTCGCCAGGGAGCAGTAAAAACCCTGATCCTCAGCCCCGCCGCATTGCAAGGGCTGACCGCCTATCCCAACGATATAACCCTGATCGCCCTGGATTCCCCACCCAATGGACAAACTGCGGGCTTCGCCGCGGTACTCACGCCCGACATCGCGGGCGGCCTGGACGCCCTTTGGGCACACCCCGACACCGCCACCCTCGCGGCGGGCATTCAAATGGCCATTCTGGACAACGAAGCCATCAGCCCCGGGCGGGCTGCCATGGCGGAAGAAGTGCGCCAGCAATTGCAAAACGGCCTCATTTTGCCTTAGTACGCCCCTGTTTGCGCCCGCGGGCAAAATTCAATACGGCCTCTACGTGCTCCGGCGCAGCCCACAGCGGGGGGAACAAGTCGTGTTCCAGCCGCGCTGCAGTGGCGGGCGGCAAAGTAATGCCGGCGCGCAACACTTCTTTGATACGCTGCACCACGGCAAGCGGCAAATCAGCAATTTGCCGCGCCAATGCCAACGCCCCATCCATTGCTTCCCCTTCGGGCACCACGCGGTTGGCCAAGCCATGTCGGAAGGCTTCCTCAGCGCTGAGCACTTTGCTGGTCAGCAACCATTCCAAAGCCAACGCATAGCCCACCAGCCGCAACAGCCGTTGCCCCATCCCCCAGCCCGGCGTAACGAACCAGTTGGTTTGCACAAAACCCAAATCGGCGTTGGCCGCCATCACGCGCATATCGCACGCCAGAGCGACTTCCGAACCACCGCCACGGGCCGGCCCATTCACCGCCGCAATGGTGGGAAACGGCAGGGCTTCCAGGTTTTGCAATGCCCGCGTCATCAAACGGCTCATGCGCCGTCCATCTTCCTCGGTGGGGTAATCGGCGAGTTGCTTCAAATCGCCGCCGGCAATGAAAGCGCGCCCGCCGCCAGTGACGATGAGCACGCGAAAATCGGCTTCCCGCGCGGCTTCCACCGCTTCGCCAAAATCGGCCATGGCTTCCCACGAAAGCGCGTTGAGCACCCGCGGGCGGTCAACTTCCAGCACGCCAATGTGCGGTTCGAGCGCGGTGAGAGACACGCCAGAATCAGGATGCATAATTACCTCGCAGTCAAAGGGATGAAAAAACGCCGGGCCTTATAGTATTGGACTTTTGACAAAATAGGTGGAACTGTGTCAATCTATGGGTATGGACAACACTCACGATTTAACAC
>JALVOR010000245.1:0-7453 GCA_027026295.1 Anaerolineales bacterium
GGGGTGGGGGGCATGGGGGTATTATAAACGATGGGGAAGTATTCAGCCCCAGCAAGGGGAAACCGCAGGTTGCGACACAGAAGACACAGAGGAGGCACAGACAACATAGAAATTTACTTTGCGTTGAGAGCGTTTGTTATAGGGCGAGATGCTGTCTCGCCCACCGGCGTGCTCTTGGTGCCCTAAAACTCCGCGCCCATCCGCGATTATCCGTGTTCATCCGCGGGCTGTCTTCCTGAAAGATGAATAGGTTGGCGAAATTGTCCCATTGACACCCTCACCTTTCCGCATTAAACTTGTCTTCCAGCGGCGGCGCGCCGCTTGCTTTTTTTTCGTTTTGAGGAGGTAGCATGTTCTACACCCGGGAGCAACTGGAAGCCCAGGAAGCCAAACGCCTGGCTCCTTATGCCTGCCTGAGCAAGGAAACCAAAGGGCGGGCTTACCCCGAGGATGAATCCGAATACCGCACGGTGTTTCAGCGCGACCGCGACCGCATCCTGCACACCACGGCTTTCCGCCGCCTGGAATACAAGACCCAGGTTTTCATCAACTACGAAGGCGATTACTACCGCACCCGCCTTACCCACACGCTGGAAGTTACCCAGGTTGGCCGCACCATTGCCCGCGCCTTAGGCGCCAACGAAGACCTCACCGAAGCCATTTGCCTCGCCCATGACCTGGGGCATCCCCCCTTCGGCCACGCGGGCGAAGTGACCCTCAACCGCCTGATGAAGGACCACGGCGGCTTCGACCACAACAAGCAATCGCTGCGCATCGTGACCAAACTGGAAAACCGCTACCCCGACTTCCCCGGTCTGAACCTGAGTTGGGAGGTGCGGGAAGGCATCGTGAAGCACGAAACCGAATACGACGTTTCCGATGCCAGCGATTACGACCCCGACCTGCGGGGGCATCTTGAAGCCCAGATTGCCAACGCCGCCGACGAACTGGCGTACACCGCCCATGACCTGGATGATGGCCTGCGTTCCGGCATGATTACCCCCGACATGCTCAGCGGCATCGAACTGTGGGAAATCATCAGGGAGAGCGTCGAATGGCGTGAAGGCCCCCTCGACGAACTCACCCGCCACCGTCTCATTCGGCGGCTGATTGGGCTCACGGTTTCGGATGTCATCTACACGACCGCCAGCAAACTGCGGGAAAGCGGTGTCAAATCGCGCGAAGAACTTCAGCGTTTGCCCTACAACGTCATTGGCTTCAGTGAAGCCATGACCCGCCGCAACCGCGAACTCAAGGATTTCCTCTACCACAACCTTTATCGCCACCATCGCGTGGTGCGCATGGCGGTAAAAGCCGACCGCATCCTGAGCGAACTGTTCCACGCCTATATGGCCGAGCCGCACACGCTGCCTTCCCATGTGCAGGCATGGATCGACCAGCGCGGCCTGGAACGCACGGTGTGCGATTACATCGCCGGGATGACCGACCGCTTTGCCATTGAAGAATATCACAAGATGTTCGACCCCAAAACCAAACCGTAAAACTGTACGGAGGCATAAACTACGATGAGTGAGCGGCAACACTACCTGACCCCGGAAGGCGCCCAGCGCCTGCGGGAAGAACTGGAATTCCTCAAGACTACCAAGCGCAACGAACTGGCCAAGCGGCTACGCGAGGCCATTCAAATGGGCGACCTCTCCGAGAACGCCGACTATATTGCCGCAAAGGAAGAGCAGGGCTTTCTGGAAGGCCGCATTCAGGAAATCGAAGCCCTGTTGCGGCAGGCCACGATCATTGACGGCAACCATACGAAAGACTATGTCGACCTCGGCGCGCGGGTGACCATTCGCGAGGGCAGTTACCCTGCAGAAACCTATCACATCGTTGGTCCCGCAGAAGCCAACCCGCGGAAGGGCAAAATTTCCCACGAATCCCCCATCGGGCAGGCGCTGATGGGGCATCGTGTAGGCGATGAAGTCACCGTGAATACCCCCGGCGGCGAAATCGTCTTCAAAATCGAAGACGTGGCATACTAACTCCCCACCCCAACTTGCCAACAAAAAAAGCGGAGGCGTCATAAGCCTCCGCTTTTTGATTTTCCAGGGGAGTGGTTTAGACTCTATCCGGAAAATATTGTGGTGATGTCATTGCGAGCCCCCCTCGCTGCGCTCGGCGCAGGCTCCGGGGCGAAGCAATCCCCTTTTCGGCAGTCAAGAGACTGCTTCGGCGGGCTTCGTCATTGCTCAGCCCGCCTCGCAGTGACACATCTATGAAGAATTTTCGGATAGGCTTTTACTCTTTCGGCCACACGGCCAGTTCCAGCGTCAGGCGCTCGAAGTAACTGTTGTTGGGCAAGGCATCTTCGCCGTAGGCCATATCCACCACGCGGGCAACCAGTTGCAGTTTGGCGGTCTCCAGCACGATTTTCTCGTCCGGCTTGGCCATCACGGGGTCGCCTTTGGCAGCGAGGCGCTGGCGGGTGGCTTCGTCGTTGAATGCGTGCTCGCTCATCAGCACTTTGGTGATGGTTTGCACATCGTCCTTGTCGAACAGCCACACCTCGAAGGCGCTCACCCGTTTGGGCTCGCCCACGCCAATGGTTTCGGTAATGCCCACGCCGCACTCGCCCAGGAATTCCCCGGCGGGCGAATCGATGCTGAAGGAATCATCGAAGAGGTTGTCGCCGTGGATGTAGGTGGTCATGAACTGGGAAAGCGGCGGTTCGCGCCCCTCGGCCTCGAAATCGGTCTTTTGGGCTTTGGCGGCTTCGTTGGCAGCGTGCGCCTTCTGCGCTGCCGTGACCGGCACCTTGGGCTTGCGCGAGCGGAGGATGTACAGCCCCGCTGCGGCGATGATTGCCAGCAGGCTGATGCCGCAGAGCAGGGAAATCACGTAAAACGACTTGTGTGAGCGGGTTGTCGGTTCGGCTGTGGCCGTGGGCTGCACAGTAGCAGAAGTGGGGATGGGCGGAGGGGTTCCGGTGGTGCCCGCCGCGCCCCCGCTGCCTGTCGGGGTAGGGTTGGCCTGCGGCAGGATGCCTGCAATACTTTCCTGCCCCACGGCACGGGCAAAGTCGCCAATGAGATATGAACCCAGCCCCACCGGCGGCGCTTCGGCAAGGGATTGCAGCAAAGCAGGCCCCTTGTCGCCCAAGGCCATGAAGCGCTCCTGCGCTGCCTGGGCATCACCGTTGAAGCCGTAAGCCTCGATAGCCATTTCCAGATACATGGTCTGGTAGTCCTTTTGCAGGTCGGCAGGCGAGGCATTGACCCATTTGACGGGCCAGAGCCACCACCCCAACACCACCAGGCCGAAGATCATGCCAATGACGAAGGCCACAGCACCAGCGATGCCCACGGGGAGCAACGTGGATTTGTTGAACATGCCAGTCTTTGTGTCGTTTCCCATCGTGTGCCACTCCTCTTGTTCAAGCCACTTGCTTGGCTATGAATGCCCTTGCCGTTGATTGTATTTTCATTGTAGTCCAGACTAACAGAAAACGCAATAAGGAACGTGTCGCGGGCGTTGCTGTGTTGCCTGCAAGTCTTGTGCCATTATGCCTCGTCGGCGGCGTCTTCGGCTGCAGTAACCTGGTCGAGGGGGAAGGTTTCTTCGCACACGGTGCACTGCGCTGTGGATTTGTTGGCGACCACCAGCAGGCCGCCGCATTTCGGGCACGGTGTGGGCAGCGGGCGCTTCCACGAGGTGAAGTCGCACTCGGGGTAGTTGGCGCAGCCGTAGAAAATGCGCCCGCGGCGGGTGCGGCGTTCCACGATGTCGCCGCCGCACTTGGGGCACTTCACGCCGATTTTTTCCAGCCACGGCTCGGTGTAGCGGCATTCGGGGAAGTTGGCACAGCCGATGAATTTGCCATACCGCCCCCAGCGCACCACCAGTTCGCCGCCGCACTTTGGGCATTTGCGCCCAATCGGCTCCGGCTCCTGCTTCATTTCGGGGATGGCTTTTTCGGCGGCTTCCACCTCTTTGGAAAACGGCAGGTAGAAATCGCGCACCACTTCTACCCATTCGGCTTTGCCCTCAGCCACCTTGTCCAGTTCCTCTTCCATGCGGGCGGTAAAACCGACATTGATGACGTCGGGAAAATGCTTCACCAGCAGGTCGTTGACCAGTTTGCCGGTTTCGGTGGGGATGAGGCGCTTGTTTTCGCGTTTCACGTAGCCGCGCTGCTGCAACGTTGCCAGAATGGGCGCATAAGTGGAAGGCCGCCCGATGCCGTTTTCCTCCAAGGTGCGCACTAAGGTGGCTTCGCTGTAGCGGGGCGGCGGCTGGGTGAAGTGCTGTTCGGGGTGCAGGTCGAGCAGTTTCAGCGCCTGCCCCTGGGCAATATCCTGCGGGATGGCGACGTTGTCTTCCTCTTTGTTGTCCTCGTCTTTGGCTTCTTCGTAGAGCACCAGGAAGCCGGGAAAGCGCACCGACGAGCCTGAAGCCCGCAAACGGTAGGTGTGGGCGGCGCTTTTGCCCTCGATTTGCACCGAAATCGTGTCATAAATGGCGGCTTTCATCTGGGAAGCCACAAACCGCTGCCAGATCAGCCGATAGAGGCGGTATTGGTCGCGGCTGAGGTGGGGCTTGACCTTTTCGGGGGTGCGCAGCACCGAGGTGGGGCGGATGGCTTCGTGGGCTTCCTGGGCGCGCTGGGCGCGGGTGCGGTAGCGCGGCGGCTTTTCGGGCACAAAGGCATCGCCAAAGCGCTGGGCGATGTAACGGCGCGCCTCTTTTTGCGCTAAGGGCGAGACGTTGGTGGAGTCGGTGCGCATGTAGGTAATCAGGCCGGTGCTGCCGCCGTTGCCGACGTCGATGCCCTCGTAGAGTTGCTGCGCCACGGCCATGGTGCGGCGGGCCGTGAAGCCCAGACGGCGCGAGGCTTCCTGCTGCATGGTGCTGGTGGTGAAAGGTGCCACCGGGCGGCGCTTGCGCTGGCCGCGCTTGACCGTTTTGACGGTATAGGCGGCTTCCCGCATATCGGCGGCCACGGCCTGGGTTTCGGTTTCGTTGGGCAGTTCAGGGTCGCTGCCGTCGATTTTGCTCAGGCGGGCGCGGAACGACTTTTTCAGCCCCTCGGGCAGGAATTCGGCGTCAATGGTCCAGTATTCCTGGGGGGTGAAGGCCTCGATTTCCTGCTCGCGCTCCACCACCATGCGCAGCGCCACCGATTGCACCCGCCCGGCGGAAAGGCGGCTGCGCACCTTGCGCCACAAAATCGGGCTGAGAGTGTAGCCCACCAGCCGGTCGAGCACGCGGCGTGCCTGCTGGGCGTTCACCAGGTTCATATTCAGCCCGCGCGGGTGGGAAAATGCCTCTTCGATGGCCGGTTTGGTGATTTCGTGGAAGACCACCCGCCTGGTACGCTCGGCTTCCATGTCGGTGGCTTCCATCAGGTGCCATGCGATGGCCTCGCCTTCACGGTCGGGGTCGGTGGCGAGGTAAATTTCTTCGGCGCGGTCGGCGAGGGCTTTGAGTTCTTTCACCACCTTGCGCTTTTCGTTGGGCACGCGGTATTTCGGCTTGAAGTCGTGCTCCACATCCACCGAAAGTTGGGAACGCAGCAGGTCGCGCACATGCCCCACCGAGGCTTTCACGGTGTAGCCTTTGCCCAAAAAGCGCCCCACGGTGCGCGCTTTTGCCGGGGATTCCACAATCACCAGTTTGCCCTTGCGCTTGACGGCTTTTTTGGCTTTCTTGCGCTTGCGCTGGCTTTCGGGGGGCGGCTCCAGACCTTCGTGGGCGGGCGTGCGCCCCATGCGGAACATCTTGGTGCCGCACACCGGGCAAACGCCCTCGGTGGCAGGCGTGCCCGCGGCGGTAAATACCGGCCTGGGGTCTTTCATTTCTCGCTTGGTCTTGCACTTGACGCAATAGGCTTCCACAAAAACCTCCCTCGAATGGCGGGGCCATTCCGGGTTTGAAGATGCAGGTTGCAAGTTGCAATACGGCGCCGAGGCAACGGCGCAACGCATTGACGAATCACGAATTAAAGATACTCGTCCATTTCCCGCGCTTTGAGCGCCTGCACGATTTCCTTCACCCGCTGCGATTGGTCGCGAGAGCAGACGAGCAGGGCGTCCTCGGTATCCACCACTACGACGTTTTCCACGCCCAGCACAGCCACAAGTTTGGCACGCTGGCGTCCTTCCACGAAAACCAGGTTGTTTTGGGCGTCAATGCTGAGGTGCTCGCCGCCGCGCAGGATGTTGCCGTCGGCGTCGGTGCCCAGAATGTCGAAGAGGGCTTCCCAACTGCCGATGTCGTTCCAGCCCAGCCCCTGCGCCGGAATCACGGCGACTTCCCGTGCGCCTTCCATCACGCCGTAGTCGATGGTCTCGGCGCGCAGGGCAGGCCACACTCGCGCTAAGGCGGCTTCCCGCTGGGGGGTATCCCAAACGGCGTCGATTTCGTCTAACGCCGCCGCGAGGCCGGGCATCTGGCGGCGAATTTCGGCGAGAATGGCATCTACCCGCCACACGAACATGCCGGAATTCCACGCATGGCCGCCCTCGGCAAGCATCTGGCGGGCAGTGGCCTGGTCAGGCTTCTCGCGAAAGCGCAGCACGCGGTAAGCCTTCAGGTCGTTGTACACGCCTAACGCCTCGCCGCGCTGAATGTAGCCGTAGCCCGTGGCAGGGTAGGTAGGGGTGATGCCCAACGTCACCAGAAAGCCATCCTGTGCCAGCAGATAAGCGGCTTTCAGCAGGCGGTGGAAAAGGGCCACATGGCGGATGTAGTGGTCGGAAGGCAGCACGGCCATGACCGCTTCGGGGTCGGTGTGGCGCAGGGCAATGGCGGCCAGCCCCACCACGGCAGCGGTGCCGCGCGGGGCGGGTTCCGGCAAATAGCGCTCGGCAGGAATCGCCGGGGCCTGTTGCTGCAGGTCGGCGGCCTGCGTTGCGGTGGTGACCACCCACACCCGCTCCATCGGGAACGCGCCCGCCAGGCGAGCGACGGTGCTCTGGAAGAGCGAAGTGGATTCCAGCAGCGAGAGCAGGTGTTTGGGGTGCTTGCAGCGGGAAAGCGGCCACAGGCGGGTGCCGCTGCCGCCGGCCATGATCACGGCGTGGTAATGGTCGTACATGGGGGCTCCTGAGGGGGCGTTGCGAAAATAGGCCGCGAATGACGCGGATAATAGCGGATGGTCGCGGAACAGAGCGCACGGCTACCCAAATTCCGCTCAATCGGTGCCAATTCTGTGTAATCTGTGGATTACTCCCGCAAAATCTCATCGGGCGGCCACGTATTGCATGCCGCCAACGGATTGCACCAGCCCTTTGAGTTCCATCAAAGCCAGCGTTGCCGAAACCTGTGCCACGGGCAGGCCGCTGCGGGCGCTGATTTCGTCGATGTGCAGGGGCTGGTCGCCGAGCAGGTCGAGCAGGCGGCGCTCGGTGGGGTCGGCGGGGAGGGTTTTGCGGGCGGCGCGGCGCTGAGGCAGCAGGCCGATGTCCAAGGCGTCCAGCACGTCTACGACGGCGGTGAG
>JALVOR010000245.1:7463-11780 GCA_027026295.1 Anaerolineales bacterium
CTGCTGAATCAGCCAGTTCGTGCCTTCGCTCTGGGCGGCATAAATGTTCCCCGGCACGGCGAACACCTCGCGCCCCTGTTCGGCGGCAAAGGCGGCGGTGATGAGCGCGCCGCTCTTGCGCCCGGCTTCCACCACCACGGTGGCAATGCTCAACCCCGCAATGATGCGATTGCGGGGTGGGAAGTTACGCGCTTCGGCGCGGGTGCCCGGCGGGTAATCGCTCAGCAAAGCGCCTTGCTGCACGATGTCGGCGGCGAGGTTGCGGTGTTCGGGTGGGTAGATGCGGTCCACGCCGCTGCCCAGCACTGCCAACGTCCGCCCGCCTGCCTGCAACGCTGCCCGGTGGGCGGTGGCGTCCACGCCGCGGGCAAGCCCGCTGACCACTGTGATACCGTGTCCGGCGAGCAGCGCCGCCAGTTCGCGGGCCACCTGTCGCCCATAGGCGGAGACCTTGCGGGTGCCCACCACGGCAACGGCCCAATCGTCTTCGGCAAGCAAGTCGCCGCGCAGGTAAAGCACGGGCGGGGCGGTTTCCAGGGTTTTGAGGCGCTGGGGGTAAGCGGCGTCTTCCCATGTCAGCACGGCAATGCCCTGCTGCTGCCAGCGTTCCCACAGGTGGGGCAGGTCGATGCCGCGCCGCAAGCCCATGAGGGACTGCACCGCCCCGGCGGGCAGCCCGGCGGCTTCCAGCGCCTCGGCGGGGGCCTGCCACGCCTCAGCCGCGCTGCCAAAACGGGCCAGCAGGCGGCGAAAGCGCACCGGCCCGATGCCTTTCACCATGCTGAGGCCGACCCATGCAAGGCGTTCCTGAAGTTCCATGCAGCGCTCCGGTAATTCCAGGGAGCGGATTTCCTTTTAATGCAACGCCCCCGCAAAGGGACGCCGCCAGCATACCATAGGCGGAAAGTTTGTGTCAAGTGTTCGCCGAAGCAAGGGCGCAGGCAAAAGTTGTCGAAGCGTAACTGTTCAGCCTTGGGAAGATAGGCCACGGATGACACGGACGGGCGCATGCACACGGATTTTTTGTAACGCCAAGGCGTAAAGAAGGCAAAGCACACCACGAAGAAGGGATAATGCCGAGGCACAGAGGATGTTGAATTCGGCATGGTGTTGCTTGGGGTTTCTACGGATTGACGGAGTAACGCTTCACGAGGGTGGCAGGCTCTGCCTTCCACCTGCGCGGCACGGCCGGACGCGGGAAATGCGCCGAAACTAAGCGAAATCTCACACGCTGCGCCCTGAACTGGCGTATAATTACTTACCAGGTGTTTACTATCTTCTCATGGAGCAAACCATGTCTGAAAACGAAAAACTGCAAGCCCTGAAGGAACGTCTGGGCGAAGTCTGGGATGTCCACATGGCCGCCGCCGTGCTTGGCTGGGATCAGGAAACCTATATGCCGCCGGGCGGCGCGCAGGCCCGCGGCCAGCAACTGAGCACCCTCAGCCGCATCGCCCACCAGAAATTTGCCGACCCCGAAATCGGCGAACTGCTGGAAGGCCTCGCCGCCGCCGCCGCCGACTGGGACCCCGATTCCGACGAAGCCCGGCTGGTCAAGGTTGCCCGTCGCGAATATCTCAAAGCCACCAGAGTGCCCTCCGACTTCGTGGCGGAAAGCAGCAAGGTGGCTTCCCTCGCCATGATGGCCTGGCGGGAAGCCAAGGCCAAGTCCGACTTCGGCCTCTTCCGCCCGCACCTGGAACGCATCGTGGAACTGCGGCAGGAATACGCCAACTTTTTTGTCCCCTACGACCACATTTACGACCCGCTGCTGGACGACTTCGAACCCGGCCTGACCACCGCCGACGTCCAGCGCATTTTCGACGCCCTGCGCCCCCAGCAGGTGGAACTCATTCGCGCCATTGCCGAGCGCCCCCAAGTAGACGATGCTTTCCTGCACCAGCCCTTCGACGAACAAAAGCAGTGGGATTTCGGCGTGGAAGTCATCACCAAATTCGGCTATGACTGGCAGCGCGGGCGACAGGACAAATCGACGCACCCCTTCACCACCGGTTTTGGCGTCAACGATGTCCGCATCACCACCCGCATCGAGCCGGACTACCTCGGCACGGCACTGTTCGGCTCCATGCACGAGTGCGGGCACGCCCTCTACGAGCAGGGCATCGCCCCTGAACTGGAACGCACCCCCCTTGGCCAAGGCGCTTCCCTTGCGATTCACGAATCGCAATCGCGGCTGTGGGAAAACATAGTCGGGCGCTCCCGCCCCTTCTGGGAACACTTCTACCCCCGCCTGCAGGAAACCTTCCCCGCCGAACTGGGCAACGTCAGCCTTTCCGCCTTCTACAAGGGTATCAACCGCGTGCAGCCTTCCCTCATCCGTACCGAAGCCGACGAGGCGACTTACAACCTGCACATCATGCTGCGGCTGGAACTGGAAATCGCCCTGCTTGAAGGCACGGTGAAGGTGGCTGACCTGCCTGAAGTGTGGAACGCCAAGATGCAGGAGTATCTCGGCGTGACGCCCCCCGACGACGTTGACGGCGTGCTGCAAGACATCCACTGGTCTATGGGTTCCATCGGCTACTTCTCCACCTACGCCCTCGGCAACCTGATTTCGGCACAGTGGTGGGAACACATCTGCGCCGATATTCCCAACCTGGATGAGCAAATCCGCAGCGGCAACTTTGCCGACCTGCTGGCCTGGCTGCGGGAACACGTCCACCGCCACGGCGCGAAGTTCGAGCCGCAGGAACTGGTGAAGCGCGTCACCGGCTCGGAAATCGACCCCGCGCCCTACATGCGCTATTTGAAGCAGAAATACGGCGAAATTTACGGGCTGTAAAGCCGCCGCTGGTGCCTTTGTAAGGCAAAAACCTGACGGGGTGGGCAGACCCTGTCAGGTTTTTTTGTAGGGTGTAAGGGCAAGGCGGTGGCTTGCCCCTATGGCTTTGTTTTGGCGAAGGTGTAGTCCCTTGGTCTTCCCTCACCTCCATCGCTGGGGCATAAAGCGCGTGTATGTATTCTTTCACCATGCGGCGGGTGCAGAACAAGAAGGACGAGGGGCGCAAGCCCCTTAGTTCTTCTCTTCTCCCATGGCGTGAGCGTAGAGCGCGCGCATGTATTCTTTCACCATGCGGCGGGTGCTGAACTGCGGCGTGACCGTGCGGAGGGATTCCCGCACTCGCTCCAGCCACGCCGCGGGCAGGCCGTCGGAGGCGCGGCGCTTGTAGTAAAGGGGGATGATTTCGTTTTCCAGCACGGCATACAGGCTCTCCGCGTCCGCGGCGTCCTGCGCGGCGGGGTCGTCGTATGCCGTTTCGTCGCCAATGGCCCAGCCGTTGCGCCCGTTGTAGCCTTCCCGCCACCAGCCGTCCAGCACCGAAAAGTTGAGCACGCCGTTGATGGCGGCCTTCATGCCCGAAGTGCCCGAAGCCTCGTTGGGGCGGCGGGGCGTGTTCAGCCACACGTCCACCCCCTGCACCAAGTAGCGGGCGAGGTTCATGTCGTAATCTTCCACGAACACCAGACGCCCGCCGTTTTCCGCCAGTTTGACCTTGCGGTAGACCTCCTGAATCAGGCGCTTGCCCGGCTCGTCGGCGGGGTGGGCTTTGCCCGCAAAGATGATCTGCACCGGCATGTTAGGGCGGTTGAGCAGGCTGAGCAGGCGTTCAAAGTCGCTCAGCACTAAGTTGGCGCGCTTGTAGGTGGCAAAGCGGCGGGCGAAGCCAATGGTGAGCGCGTAGGGGTCAAGGAGCACGCCCGCGGCCACCACCTGCACCGGATGCACCCGCAGTTCCAGCCACATCTTGCGGGCGCGTTCCCGCAGGTAGGCCACCAGTTTGCGCTTCAGGTGGCGGCGCACCGCCCACAGTTCGCCGTCGGGGATGCGGTCTACCTGCTCCCAAATTTCGGGGTCGTCCATGTGCTCCCGCCAGTCCGCGCCGAGGTAGCGGTCAAAGAGCACGCCCAGGCGGCGGGCAAGCCAGGTATCCACGTGCACGCCGTTGGTGATGTGGGTGATGGGCACGTCGTCTTCCTTGCGGTCAGGCCAGAGGAAGTGCCACATCTTGCGGGCAACGCGGCCATGCAGTTCCGAAACGCCGTTGCGGTATTCGGCGAGGCGCAGGGCAAGGATGGGCATGGAAAAGGTCTCGCCCCACGGGTGCTCGCGGCGCGCCAAATCCAAGAACTGCTCGCGGGTGAGGCTGAGTTCCGGCCACAGGCGGGCAAAGTAGCGTTCCACCAGCCAGGTGGGGAATTCGTCGTTGCCCGCGGGCACGGGCGTGTGGGTGGTGAACACGCTGCTGCGGGCTACCTGCTCGGCGGCTTCCTCAAAGGGCACGCCCTGCGCGACCC
>JALVOR010000246.1 GCA_027026295.1 Anaerolineales bacterium
CGGGGCGCATGTCGGTGTCGCCGACGTTGATGGCTTCCTGGGCCACGCACTTGCCGCCCAGTTCGGCGAAGACATCGCAAGCCACCTGCTGCAACTGCTCGGCGTAGGGGCTGCCGTCGTGGATGGTTGCCATGGTGCGGGCGCCCAGCACGTTGTAGGCGAATTCGGCCACGGCCTTACCCTGCACCTTGTCGTTGTGCGCGGTGCGCAGGTAGCACTCGGCGTGGGAATCGGGAGCGGTCAGCGAAGGCGCCGTGTTGGAAGGCGAAATCAGCGGAATGTGCGCGTCGGAGAGAATCTTGGACGCGGGCACGCCAGCGCTGGAGCAGTTGGTGCCGATGGCGCCCACAATGGACTTGTCGGCAGCGAGTTTCTGCGCCGCGGTTTGGCCGCCTTCGGCGGAGCACTGGGAATCTTCTTTCACGACCTGAATGCTGTGCTTGCCAAGCCAGTCTTTGTTGGCTGCGCTGAAGTCATCCACAGCGATTTCCACACCGCCTACCGAGTCGGTGCCCAACGAAGCGTTGGGGCCGCTCAACACTAAGGCCGCACCGATCTTGATCGGCTGACCGGGGGCTACATCAACGCACCCATAAGGATCGGTGCATTCGTAGGTGGATTTCTTGCCGCAGGCTGCAAGCGCCACAGCAATCACCACCAATACAGCGAACAGAATAAACCATCGCTTCTTCATACTTCCTCCTCCTTGCAAAATGCTTGAGAGAATAAGAAGGTGCCTCTGCAGTGCGGCGAGCAGGTGCTGCGCACTCGCAACAGGCAGGAGCAGCGCCACAAGGTTGGGGTGCTCCCAGTATCTGATTTTACAGCAAAGAGAAAAGCCCGGTCAAGCGCTTGTCTTGTGTTCTTCTTGTTTGTTTATGGAAATTTTACATTGTGCAAAAAAACGCAAGTATGAGAAAGCCCTGCCACGGTTTGCCGTTTTCGCCCGGTTTGCCTTTTGCCGAGGTATAAGGAAAACCGCATCGCGATGGTTTCTTAACGCTTGCGTGCATCCGTTCCTTGTGGGAGCAAGGCGCTGAAAGCCCCTCTATGGTAGAATTGGGGCGAGCGTTTTCCCGGAGGTTTTACGTGTCTCAAAGTCAAAATGCGTCTTATGATGCCTCGACCATTCAGGTCCTGAAAGGTTTGGAAGCCGTGCGCCGACGCCCCGGCATGTATGTCGGTGGCACGGATATCAAAGCCCTCCATCACCTCATCTATGAAGTTGTAGACAATGCTATCGACGAAGCATTAGCGGGGGCGTGTGACCGCATCGAAATTGTGATTCACCCCGACCAGAGCGTCACCGTCAGCGACAACGGGCGCGGCATTCCGGTGGATATCCACCCCGAAACCGGCAGTTCGGCGCTGGAAGTGGTGATGACCACCCTGCACGCGGGCGGCAAATTCGGGGGTGGCGGCTACAAGG
Organism: Anaerolineales bacterium; assembly: GCA_027026295.1. Taxonomy (GTDB): domain Bacteria; phylum Chloroflexota; class Anaerolineae; order Anaerolineales; family DRMV01; genus DRMV01. Next base: position 1,430 of record JALVOR010000246.1, read on the forward strand.
TTTCGGGCGGTTTGCATGGTGTGGGCGTTTCCGCCGTCAATGCGCTTTCCGAATGGTGCGAAGTGAAAGTCAAGCGCGGCGGCAAGGTTTACCGCCAACGCTATGCGCGCGGCTACCCGCAGACCCCCGTCGAAGTTGTTGGCAAGGCGCCCAAGGGGGAAACCGGCACCAGCGTCACCTTCAAGTTCGACGCAGAAATTTTCAAGGGTGGCCTGAAATACAAATACGAAACCTTAGTGCAGCGCTTTCGCGAGATGGCTTTCGTCACCCGTGGCGTGACCATTTATTTCCGCGACGAGCGCAGCGATCGCGAAATGACCTTCTATTTTGAAGGCGGCATTCGCTCTTTTGTGCATTACCTCAATCGCAACCGCCAGGCATTGCACCCCATTGTGTATGCCGGCAGGGAAATCAACAACATCAGCATTGAGTTTGCCTTGCAATACACCGCCGCCTTTACTGAGTCGGTGTATGCTTTTGCCAACACCATTAATACCATTGATGGCGGCACGCACCTCACGGGCATGCGTTCAGCGATTACCCGCACGCTGAACGACTACGCCCGCAAGGCCGGGCTGCTTAAGGATTCCGACCCCAACTTCACCGGCGACGATACCCGTGAAGGGCTCACCGCCATCGTCAGCATCAAGCACCCCGACCCGCAGTTCGAAAGCCAGACCAAGGTCAAACTGATGAACCCCGAGGTGCAGACCTACACCGCCCAGGTCGTCAGCGAGGCCTTGAGCACCTTTTTGGAAGAGAACCCCAGCGCAGCCAAGGCCATTGTGCAGAAATGCCTTACCTCGGCGCGCGCCCGCTCCGCGGCCCGCAAGGCGCGTGATCTGGTCATCCGCAAATCGGCGTTGGAAAGCCTCACCCTGCCCGGCAAACTTGCCGACTGCTCCGAGCGTGACCCCAGCAAGGCCGAACTGTACATCGTCGAGGGTGAATCGGCAGGCGGCTCTGCCAAACAGGGGCGCGATCGCCACTTCCAGGCCATCCTTCCCCTGCGAGGCAAAATTCTCAACACCGAGCGCGCCCGCCTCGACAAGATCCTTTCTAACAATGAAATCAAGGCGCTTATCTCGGCGCTGGGCACCGGCATTGGCGAAGAATTCAGCCTGGAAAACCTGCGCTACCACCGCATCATCATCATGACCGACGCCGATGTGGACGGTAGCCACATTCGCACGCTACTGCTCACTTTCTTCTTCCGTTACATGACACCGCTCATCGAGCAGGGGCATCTTTACATTGCTCAGCCGCCCCTTTACCGCATCGCCTACAAAAACAAGGTGCACTACGCATACACCGAAGCCGACCGCGAACGCATTTTGCAGGAAATTGGGAACGGCGCGAAAATTCACCTGCAGCGCTACAAGGGTTTGGGTGAAATGAACCCGCAGCAGTTGTGGGAAACCACCATGGACCCCCAAACGCGCACGTTGTTGCAGGTCACCATTGACGATGCAGCGGAAGCCGACCAGGTCTTCAGCATGCTGATGGGCAGCGAAGTGCCGCCGCGCCGCCGCTTTATCCAAACCCATGCCAGCGAAGTTCGCAATCTGGATATCTGAGGCGGGCACACATGGCTCTTCAACCAGGCGATGTTCTCCACGAGCGTTATCAGATCCTTTCCGTTCTTGGGCAAGGGGGGATGGGGTCGGTTTACCATGCGCTGGATACCACCCTGAACATCGAAGTTGCCATCAAGGAAAACTTGTTCAGTTCGGCGGAATATGCCGAGCAGTTCAAGCAGGAAGCCCGCCTGCTGGCTTTGCTGCGGCATCCCAACCTGCCGCGCGTCACTGATTATTTCGTCATCGAAAACCAGGGGCAATACCTGGTGATGGACTACATCGAGGGGGAAGACCTCAAAACCCGCATCGAGCGCGAAGGCAGAATTAGCGTGGAAGACGCCGTGGTCATCGGGCTGGCTTTGTGCGATGCTCTGGAATACCTGCACAGCCAGAAGCCGCCAGTGGTGCACCGCGACGTCAAGCCGGGTAACGTCCGGATCACCCCGCATGGGCATGTTTTCCTGGTAGATTTTGGCCTTGCCAAAATCGGTGGCAGCGACCAACGCACCGTCACCGGCGCACAGGCCGTCACGCCCGGCTTCTCACCGCCCGAACAGTATGGCACGTCGCACACGGGCCCCCCGTCAGATATTTACAGCCTGGGCGCGACGCTCTACATGGCGCTTTCGGGGGAAGCCCCTCCTGATGCCTTCGAGCGTGCGCTTTCCCAGGCTGAATTGCGCCCGCTGGACGAAATGAACCCCGAGGTGCCCGCAGCGCTGGCGCGCATTCTTGAAACGGCCATGGCGTTGCAGGCGTCTGAGCGTTTTCGTTCCGCTACCGAGATGAAAGCGGCGCTGTTGAGCCTGCAAGTTGTTCCCGACCAGCAGAAGCATTTGCAAGACCATGCCTGGACAATTGCACCGCCCCCGGGTGTTGCTGGCTGGCGGACGCGCCCCCAAGAGATGGATGCCGACGCGCCCCCGCCCGACCAACCGCCCCCTGGCGACAGGAACACCACCGGCGGCAGCAAGCCTGGTTCCGG
>JALVOR010000247.1 GCA_027026295.1 Anaerolineales bacterium
GCCCTACACCTGTGTGCTGCATTTCAATCCCCACCGTAGCCTGTTCGGCGCGCTGCGGCCCGATTTTTACGCCGCGGTGACCGACGCCTACATCGTTTACCCGTGGGAAATCGACCGCGGGCCGGATACCGTGCTGGCCGACCCGGCAGGCAGGGGGTGAAAGCCAACGTCGGCGTAACTGTTCAGCCTGGGCAAAGAGAAACTGCAGGTTCCGCAGATCGATAACCACAGAAGCGCCACAGAAAACACAGATCTTTTTCTTTGCTTTGTTGGTGCTTTGGCGTAATTCTTGACATGCCTGACGGTTTCTGTTGCGCCTTTGTGTTTGCATTGCGGGCAACCTGAACAGTTACACGCTGGAATGCAAAGGTGCAACGTGGGGCAGGACGCCATCCTGCCCCACGACCTGCATTGCACAAACCGGTTTGGGTTTCAATCTTGCTTGTGCAGCAACACCGTCTGAATCGGGTAGGGAATGTCGATGCCTTCCCTGGCAAAGGCGTTGTGAATGGCCTGTACGGCGGCATCTTTGGCGCGGAAGGGGTCGGTGATGGCGAGGTCAATCCAGAAATAGATGGTCATGTCCACCGAAGCATCGTTGAAGGTGTGGAAGACCACATTAGGCGCGAGGTCTTCCTTGGCGCCCTCCACCGCCTGCACGGTTTCCAGCGCGACGCGCTTGGCCTTGTCCAGGTCGGTGCCGTAAGCCACACCCACGGTGATTTCCACCCGGCGTGCTTTCGCTCGGCTGAAGTTCACGATGGCCGAGGTGTAAACGTCGGCATTGGGAATGTAAACCAGCCGCCCGTCGAAGGTGCGAATTGCCGTCGCTCGCAGGCTGATTTCCTCAACGGTGCCCGAAAAGCCGTTGACCTCGATGGCTTCCCCCAGGTTGAAGGGCTGTTGCAAAAGCAGGAGCACACCGGCGACGAAGTTCTTGCTCACATCCTGCACGGCAAAACCGGCGGCAAAGCCGAGGGCGCCTAATCCGGCGAGAAAAGCGGTGACATTGAAGCCCACCTGCTGCAGCGCCATGGTTACGCCCAGGCCAATGGTGCCCCAGCGGGTCAGGTTGCCCAGCAGCACCACAAGTTCGCGGTCGGTGTTGCGGCGTTCCAGCAGATTACGCACAATGCGCGCCAGCCAGGCGGCTGCCCACAGGCTGACCACCAAAATGACCATGGCTGCTGCCAACGCTGGCAGGAATTCGAGGGTTTTCACGATGATGATATCCCAGGTTGTACCCATTTTGTACCTCCGGGCGTAAAATGATGGTGGTTACCTGGTTGCTTGGTTGCCTGGGTGCCCGGCAGCCTTTTTGCGGCTAGCCCTGGTCAGACCAGACATAACGGCGCAAGTATAACACTCCAACGATGATAACCCCACCCATACTCACCGTGCTGCTGCCCGTGCACAACGCCGCCGATACCCTCGACGAGGCGCTGGCAAGCCTGTGCGCGCAGTCTTTCGGCGATTTCGTCATTTTAGCGGTGGACGACGGTTCGACCGATGCCACGCGCACGGCGCTGGCGGTGTGGCAGCAGCGCGAGCCGCGCCTGCGGGTGCTGCATTTGCCCCACCGCGGCGTGGCGGCAGCCCTGCAGAGCGGGCTGGAAGCCGCCGACACACCCCTCATTGCCCGCATGGATGCCGACGATCGCGCCCACCCCGATCGTTTCGCCCGGCAGGTGGCGTTTCTGGAAGCCCACCCCGAAGTAGCAGTGCTGGGCACGCGTGCCCGCCTGCACCCGGAAGGCTTCCGGGGCGGCGGCATGGCGGTCTACCTCGCGTGGCAAAACCGCCTCCTCACCGACGAAGAAATCCGCCGCGAAATTTTTATCGAAAGCCCTTTTGTGCATCCCACGGTGATGTTCCGCCGCGAGGCCGTCGGGGCGGCTGGTGGCTACCGCGCCGGCCCGTGGCTGGAAGATTACGACCTCTGGCTGCGGCTTTACCTGCAGGGGGCGCGCTTTGCCAAACTGCCCAAGGTGCTGCTCGATTGGCGCGACCACCCTCGCCGCGTGACCCGTAACGACAGCCGCGCGTCGCTGGAGAACATGCTGCGCCTGAAAGCCCATTACCTCGCCCGAGGCCCCCTGCACGATCGCGACGCGGTGATTGTGTGGGGCGCGGGCATGGCGGGGCGGCGGTTGAGCAGGCACCTGCTGCGGGGAAGCGTGCCTCTCACTGCCTTTGTAGATATTGATCCCCGCAAAATTGGCCGCACCCGCCGCGGCAAGCCAATTTACGCCGCGGAAGCCCTGCCTGACCTGTGGGCGCAACACACTCGCCCGGCGGTCATTGTTGCCGTGGGCGCCCGCCACGCCAAGGAACTCATCCGCCCCCGCCTGACGGCCTGGGGGCTGGTGGAAGGCGAAGATTGGTGGTTCGCGGCATAGGGTAGTCGGGTAGTCAGGTGGTCAAATAGTCGCGTGGTCGGAGAGTCGTCTAAGTTCCTTTGCCTTACCCTGCCCGGAGGTGCCTCCATGAACGACCTGCCCCGTTTTCCCCTTGCTGCCCTGCCCACGCCCGTGACGGAACTGCCCCGCATGGGCGCGGCGTTGGGCTTCCGCCTGCTGGTCAAGCGCGATGACCTCACCGGTCTGGCCTTTGGTGGCAACAAAACCCGCAAACTGGAATTCCTGATGGCCGAAGCCTTTGCCCAGGGTGCCGATGTGGTGCTTTCCACCGGCGCGGCGCAATCCAACCATTGCCGCCAGACCGCCGCGGCAGCCGCCAAAGCCGGGCTGGCCTGCCATCTGGTGCTGATGGAGCCGCCCAAACCTTCGGGCAACCTGCTGCTCGATGCGCTGCTGGGGGCGAAGATGACGTGGACGCCCCGTTCCCGGCGCGACGAAGCCCTGCAAGCCGCGGCGGAAGCCGAATCCGCCGCGGGGCGCAAACCCTTTGTCATTCCCTATGGCGGTTCCAGCCCGCTGGGCGCGGCGGGCTATGCCTTTGCGCTCAGGGAACTGCTGGCGCAGGGCGTTACCCCCGACACGATTGTTTTTGCCACTTCCTCCGGCGGCACGCAGGCCGGGCTGGTTGCCGGGGCGCGGCTGCTGGGCTATCGCGGGCGCATTCTCGGCGTCAGCGTAGACGAACCGGCGGGCGAACTCAAGCCGCGTGTCGCTGCGCTGGCTTCCCAAACCGCGGCGCTGTTGGGGGAACCCGTCGATTTCCGCCCTGCTGAAATCCTGGTGGAAGATGCCTATGCTGCCCCCGGCTATGGCGTGCTCACGGAAGCCGAAACCAGCGCCATTTTGCGCTTTGCCCGCACCGAGGGGCTGCTGGTGGACCCGGTTTACACGGGGCGCGCCGCTGCCGGGCTGCTCGATTTGGCTTCCAGGGGCGCTTTCCGCCGTGGCGAAACCGTGCTTTTCTGGCACACCGGCGGCACGCCGGGGCTGTTTGCCCAGGGATATGCCGAAGCCCTCGCCGGGGCAGCAGGGTAAAGGGTGTTTAAGCCAAACAAGGCGGGATATCACATCCCGCCCTGTTGAAGTTTGCGGCGCAAGGGTTACTGTTGTAACGGCAAAATGGCGGTAAAGGTGGTGCCTCTCCCGATGACGCTGCTCAATTTCAGTTCTCCTCCCATGTGTTCCACCACGCCGCGTGCTACGATAAGCCCCAACCCCTGGGCGTGTTTCAGGTCGAAGATGCGTTTTTGTTGTTGGATGCTGATGCCGCGGCCGGTGTCTTCCACCTCCATCGCCCAATGTTCTTCGTCTACCCCATAGAGTCGGGTGCGGATGTGCCCGTGAGCGGTGTAACTGATGGCGTTGGTGAGCAGGTTCGCGAGCACCCGGGTGAGCCACTCTATATCGCCGTGCAGGGTTTCGGGGAGTGCCGGGTCGATTTCCCAGAGAACATCCAGGTTCTTGGCTTTGCCGATGGCTTCGATGCGGGGTCGCACGGCGTCAATGAG
>JALVOR010000248.1 GCA_027026295.1 Anaerolineales bacterium
CATGGGTCAACGGCATTATGCAACTTTGATGATCTTCACACGGAACGTGCCGTCAGGGGCTTCCACCTCTGCTTCATCACCAACGCGGCGCCCCATCAACGCCTGCCCCAGAGGGGATTCGTTGGAAATCAGCCCTTCACGCGGTGAGGCTTCGGCTGCACCGACCACAGTGTAGGTTTCCTCACTACCGTCTTCATAAACCACGGTCACTTTGCTGCCAACATCCACGTGGTCGGTAGGCGGATTTTCCACCACCCGCGCATTGGAAAGCAAGTATTCCAGTTCCTGAATACGGCCTTCCACAAAAGCCTGCTCGTTCTTGGCGGCTTCGTATTCGGCGTTTTCGATGAGTTCACCGCCTTCGGCCAGCGCCTCGTGTAACCGTCGGGCAACTTCTTCCCGTTTGACCGTGCGCAGGTATTCCAGTTCCTCTTCCAGTTTCTTGTAGCCTTCAGCAGTCAGATAAAGGGGATTGTTCATAGCATTTTCCTGTGCCATCGTAGGCTGGATATAACACGAAAGCGGTGCGAGCAAACTGCTTCACCGCTGGCGAAGGATTATAACAAAAATTGCCCACGCTACAAGGTTTTTTTGCGCTTTCTCGACCAGCCATTTATCTCAATGCAGAGGGAACGCCCCCTTTCAAACCCCAAGTCTCCAAAACACAGCCTTCACCAAAGCGACCAATGCAGCCATCCCGCGCGGCAAAGAACTGAGGTCAATGAATTCCTGCATGGTGTGTGCTCTGCCGCCGCGGGCCAGCCCCACACATACGGCAGGGAAGCCGCGGCTGAGGGGCACATTGGCATCAGTAGAGGCCGCGGCGGTGTGGGGGCGCACGTCCTGTTGCCGCAAAGCTTGCAGTGCGGCCTGCACCAAGGGGTGCGTTTCGGCAATGCTGCCCGCAGGACGCTCACCGATGACTTCCCATGAAACCTGTACGCCTGGGCGGCGCAGTTTCCGCGCTGCGGCTTCCACCCGCCGGGCAAGGGCACGCAGGGCATCGGGTTCTTCAGCGCGCAAATCCACCTCGATGCGGGCTTCCGGTGCAATGGTGTTAACCGACACACCGCCGCGACACGTGCCCACATTGAGGGAAGTTTTCGGCGGGCGGAGCAAGGCGTTCAGGCGGGTAATCAGGGCTGCCATTTCGTGAACTGCCGAGGGCGCACCGGCATCTGCCCAGGCATGTCCGCCCGCCGTCTGCACCCGAAAGGCATACCGCCGCACGCCCAACCCGCGAGGATACACCCAGCCCAGCCCCAACCCTTCGAGCACGATATAAGCCCGCGGGCGGCTGCCAAAACGTGCCACCACGGCTTTCATGCCCTTCAGGTTACCCAGACCTTCTTCGCCCACGTTGGCAACCAGCCAAAGGTCACCGGGCAAAGCCTCGCCCCGCAAAGCCCACCACAGGCCAAACAAGGCAGCCACCGCCACGCTATTGTCGCCAATGCCGGGGCCATAGAGCAGGTCACCCTCGCTGCGCAGGGTCAAGGGAGTGTTACGGGGGAAAACCGTGTCCAGATGGGCGGAAACCACCACTGGCGTGCCCGCGGGGTCGCCGGGCACCCGGGCATAGAGATTGCCCACCGCGTCGGTTTCCACCGCCAGCCCTTCAGCAGCAAAACGCGCCTGCACGAAAGCCGCACGCGCTTCCTCTTCTCCCGTGGGTGCAGGGATTTGCTGGATTTCTGTTGCCAAAGCAACCAGACGTTCAAACCAGTCCATGGCTACACCCGCCGCGCCGCCTGCCTGATGACCTCGACACGGGCTTGCAAAAGTTCAGGCCAGGTATCCAGCAGCGCTAACGCGCCGCGGGTTTCCAGCGCCACCGCAGCAGTTGCCGCCCCCCGCGCCACCGCCTGCACGGGGTCGAGAGTTTCCCGATAGCCCACCAGAAACGCCCCGGCAAAGGCGTCACCCACACCCGTGGGGTCAATCCGTTGCACCGGATACCCCGGCAGCACCCAGCGGCGCTGACCACGCCCATCATAAAGCCACATCTCACCGCGCTTGCGCCGGATGACGATATGCTCCACCTGCCACCGGGCAATGGTTTCGGCCATTTCCCACAGGTCGTCGGTTGATTGGTGAAACAGTTTGTACAAGAGTTTTTCTTTCACGATCAGGGCATCCAGACCGCTAAACAACGCCGGCAACTGGTCGAGAAATCGGACATCCATATAATTCGCTGTCGGCTCCAGTGTAATAAAAGGCACTCCCGCGGTGCGCAAGGCGGCAGGCAGCAACCGATGCGTAACGAAATCATGGGGGCAAAAATGAGCCCCCCGCCCTTCAGCAATATTGACCGACAAGTCGCTCAGGCGCAGGGAATAGGGCGTGGGTGCATCACTTTCGATGCGCCGCGGTGGTGTGTAATTCAACAGGCTTTTGGGCAAGGGAATACCGCGACGGGCAAACGCCCCCAATGGCTGCTCGGCAGTGCGCTCGCCTTCATCATCGTAGACCAGCACCCGCCGCGTTTCAAGGGGATGCGGTAACACCTGCACACCTGCGAGGTCCCAACCACGTGCTGCAAGGGCATCCAGCCAGCGCCGGGGGAAATCTTCCCCGACGCGCGCGATGATGCCCACCCGTGCACCCCACACCGCTGCCCCGGCAGCAGCATACATCGCGGGGCCGCCAAGGACGTCGAGCAAAGGCTTCCCCCGCGGAGGAAGCACGAAATCCCGGTTGAGCGCCCCAAGGAAAAAATAGTCAGCCACAGGAACGCTGCAAAATCTCAGGCCTGCTTCGCCGCGGCAGCAATGGCAACGAAGGCATCGGCTTTCAGGCTGGCGCCGCCCACCAACGCACCGTCAATATCGGGCTGGGCAAAGAATTCAGCGGCGTTGTGCGGTTTGACCGAGCCACCGTAGAGCACCCGCACCGCCTGGGCAGCCGCTTCGCCAAACCTCTCGGTTAGCGTGCCGCGGATGACTTCCGCCACCACGCGGTTGGCCTCCTCGGCAGTGGCCGCCTTGCCGGTGCCAATGGCCCAAATCGGTTCGTAAGCCAGCACCATGCCGCTCACCTGCTCCGCGGTAAAGCCTTCCAGCGCCCCGCTCACCTGCCGCCGAATGACTTTGGCGGTGAGGTCGGCTTCGCGCTCTTCGAGGGTTTCTCCCACACACACAATGGGCGTCAGGTTGTGCTGCAACGCGGCATGCACCTTGCGGTTGACAATTTCGTCGGTTTCCCCAAAATAAGCGCGGCGCTCGGAATGCCCCAAAATCACATAGCGGGCAAACTCTGCCACCATCGCCGGAGAAATCTCACCGGTGAACGCGCCCTGTGCTTCCCAGTGCATGTTTTGGGCGCCCAAACCGATGTCGGTGCCTGCCAGCATCGCCGCCACAGGCAACAACGCCGTAAAGGGCGGGCAAAGCACCTTTTCCACGCCGGAAACCGCCTGCAAGCCGCCCAGCATATCGGCCACCAACAGGCGGGCTTCCTCCGCGGTCTTGTGCATTTTCCAGTTGCCAGCAACGAGAGGAGTGCGCATACTTTTACTCCTTGATTCAAGGGTTGTGAGACATCATATCCTGGTCGGCTTCCGCTATCATGATAACCCACTCGGGCACGCCATTGGGATGGCTCAAAATGCGGTCGAGCAACTGCATCGCCTTGTCGGGGTCGTTTTCGATAAAGAAAGCCCGTTCGGCTTCCAGCAAAGCAAGCGCCGATTTCGGCATACCCGCCTTGCGCAAAGTCCCGGTGTAGCGGTCGCCTCGCTCGCCTTCGCCGTTGAAGTAAAAATGGCTGGCATACACCAGGTCGGCAAGTTCGGGTGACACTTTGGCGATCATGTCATGAGGAAGATGCTGCGGCAGGTCAGGCTCCGGCGCAGCAGCCATCAGGATGGCATAAAAATCGTTTTTGTATTTCCGCCACGCATTCGGCGGCGCAAGCAGGTAAGCATCCACCAGCAAGCGGGCAGCGGGCAACATGGCATCGCGCACGCCCATCTC
>JALVOR010000249.1:0-917 GCA_027026295.1 Anaerolineales bacterium
GCTGGAACCCGCCGACCCCGCCGCCTTCCGCCTGCGGATGGCGCAAAAGGCTTTCGCCCGCACCCTGGCTTACGATGCTGCCATTCAGCGTTACCTGGCTGCCCGGGCCGACGCCCCCCAGGCCGTGCACCTTGCCCTGTTCCCCACTTACCCCCTGCGCTATGGCGAAAACCCCCACCAGCAGGCGGCCTACTATGCCGCCGCGCCCGATGCCGCTCCCCTGGGCGCTACGGTGCGCTATGCCGGGAAGCCCCTTTCCTACAACAACCTACTCGACCTGAACGCCGCCTGGCGCACGGTGCAGGCTTTCGCTGAACCCACCGCGGTGGTGGTCAAGCACCTCAGCCCGTGCGGGGTGGCTGCGGGCGAAAGCGTGGCCGCCGCCCTGCCCCATGCCATCGCCAGCGACCCGGTTTCCGCCTTTGGCAGCGTGATTGCTGCCAACCGCCCGGTGGACGAGGCTTTCGTGGATGCCCTGGGCAAACTGTTCGTGGAAGCCATCATCGCCCCCGCCTTCACGCCGGAAGCCGAAGCCCGTCTGACCGCCAAACGCAAGCGCATTCGTTTGCTGGTGCGGGAAAACGGCCTGCCCGCGCAGGAAACCGAATATCACAGCGTGTTGGGCGGCTTTTTGGCGCAGGAAGTCGACCACGGCGACCCGCCGGGCGCCGAGTGGCGGGTGGTGACGCAAAAGCAACCCACCGAGGCCGAAATGGCTGCCCTGCGCTTTGCCTGGAAGGCCGTGCAGCATGTCAAATCCAACGCGGTGCTGCTGGCGCGCCCCACCGAGGGCGGTTTTGCCACTGTGGGCATCGGTGGCGGTCAGCCCAACCGGGTAGATTGCGTGCGCATTGCCGGCGAGCGGGCAGGCGAAAAGGCCGCCGGCAGCGTGCTGGCTTCCGATGCCTTTTTCCCTT
>JALVOR010000249.1:927-3951 GCA_027026295.1 Anaerolineales bacterium
ATCACCGCGGTGGTGCAGCCCGGCGGCTCGATTCGCGATGAGCAGGTCATCGCCGCCGCCGACCGCCTGGGCCTGGCGATGGTCTTTACGGGCGTGCGGCATTTTCGGCATTGATGCTGCAAAAACGCAAGAGGATGGGCCGCGGATGACGCGGATAAATACGGATAGACGCGGATTTAGGGCATGAAGAGCGTCAAGTGAGCGGGATGCCGTCCCACCCTACAACAACACCCTGTCAGCCCTTCGGTGTTTTCGGTAAATTTCTGTGCCCTCTGTGTTTTTTCTCGACGGCATCGAGGAAGCCGCCAAACTGGGCGTCACCGCGGTGGTGCAGCCAGGCGGCTCGATTTGCATTGATGTTGCAAAAATGCAGGAAGATGGGCCACGGATGACGCGGATAATACGGATAGACGCGGATTTTTGGCAAGGTGGTTAGCACTTTACGAATTGCGCCGTTTCTGTGTTTTCGGTAAATTTCTGCGCTCTCTGCGGTTTTTCCTCTTGCGGAGGCGTGACGCCGCCAAATTACTCTCCCCTTTTGTGTTATAATCCCTGCAACATGCCGCACGGGGAGCCCGGTGTTGCCGGGCTGAGAGGCAGGCCGCAAGCCTGCGACCCGTAGCACCTGATCCGGGTAATGCCGGCGGAGGGATGGCGAGCACCACGCTTTGCACCTTCCACCCTTCGCCGCGCGCGGAGGGTTTTGCTTTTATGCACGCCTTGATTTGCGCCAACGGCATCGCCGAAGCCATCACCGCCGCACCTGCAGCCGACCTGGTCATCGCTGCAGACGGCGGCGCGCGCCTCTGTGACCCTCTTCGCGCGCGGCCCGATGTCCTCATCGGCGACCTGGATTCCCTCACGCCTGCCGAGGTTGCCCGTTGGGAAGGCGCGGGCGTGACCGTCTTGCGCTTCCCCGCCGACAAAGACCAGACCGACCTGGAACTGGCGCTGCACCTCGCCGTGGACCGCGGCGCGCAGCGCATCACCGTGTTTGGGGCGTTGGGCGGGCGCTGGGACCAGAGCGTGGCAAACCTGCTTTTGCTGGCGCACCCCCGCTGGCGCGACCTGGATGTGGTGTTGGTGGACGGCCCTCAGCGGGCATTCCTCGTTCACCGCTACGGGGTGGTGGAAGGCCGCCCGGGCGACACGGTTTCGCTCATTGCCATCGCAGGGGACGCCCGCGGCGTCACCACTGCCGGGCTGGCTTATTCCCTCACCGGCGGCGTCGTGCCCTTTGGGAGCGCCTTGGGCGTGAGCAACCGCTTCACCGGCCCGCGCGCCGAAATCACCGTGCGGCAGGGGTTGCTGCTGGTGGTACACATCAGCGGTAAACACCGTTAGCGAGCCGCTCGCGTGTGTGAAATTGCCGGAAAACCACAGAGAACACAGAAACTGCACAGAAAACACAGAGAAAATCTGCGGAGCGCTTAGACTCTATCCGGAAAATATCGCGGTAATGTCATTGCGAGCCCCCCTCGCTGCGCTCGGCGCAGGCTCCGGGGCGAAGCAATCCCCTTTTCGGCCAGCAGGAGACTGCTTCGGTGGCTATGCCGCCTCGCAGTGACACATCTATGAAGAATTTTCGGATAGGCTCTTAATGTTCAGCCCGCCTGGGGTGATCCCACCGAAGCGTAAACACGGGTCGCCATACCCAGAGAACAAAGTTTTTAGATTTCTGAGTCTTCTGTGCTAATCTGTGAAATCTGTGGTTTCTTCCTGCCAAGGCGGCACAGTTACTTTCTTTTCGGCACGGCTCGCTCAAATCCTGCTTTTGGAGGTACATCGATGAAAACCCGTCCCTTTGTGTATGCCCTGCTGACCGGCGCGTTCACCCTGTTGGTGTATTACGGCGCGGCGGTGCTGCGCGCTGACGCCGAAGGCATTGCCTGGAACACTGTGCATGCCGTGGTGCTGACCGTGCTGGGGCTGGCGGCGGGCGCAGCGTGGGGTTCCCGCCCGGCGCTGGCACGCTGGCGCACCGTGGAAGCCATCCTCGCTGCCAACCTCGCCATCGTGTTTGGCTTGCTCTTCCTGGGCTGGAGCATGGTGTGGGACCTGGCAAAGCCGCTGGAAGCCGCCTTCCCTGGCGCGCGTGACCTGCTCTATGGCTTTTGGTTCATTGCTGGCATCATCGCCCCCTACATCATCCGCAAGCCCGGCGCGGCCATTGCCACCGAGACCTTGGCTGCCCTTGCCGAATTCCTCGCGGGCGGCTATTGGGGGCTGACCCTGCTGATTTCCGGCCTGGTGCAGGGCGGCATGGCCGAGATGGTTTTCGCCGCCACGGGCTACAGGAAATACAACCTTGCCACGCTGGTGCTTGCCGGTGCCGCCGCGGGCGCAGGCAGCCTGGTGGTGGATTATATGTTCTGGTACAGCAATTTGCAGTTGGGTGTGCTGGCCGCGATGCTGGTGGCGCGGCTGATTTCCGGCGCGGTGCTTTCGGGCTGGCTGGGCAAGGCCATTGCCGACGGTCTCTACCGTGCCGGCGCGCTCAATTCCTTTGCCATCGCCCGCGACGAGGCGTAAAAAGCGTGTTCCGATGTCACGTGCTCCGGTGGACGGAGCCACAGGGTACTGGAACACAGGGCAACGGGGCATCTTTTCCCCCATGATTTCGGCTTCTCACCTCACCATCCGCTACCCCCGCACGCCGACGCCCGCGGTGCAGGATGTTTCCTTCACCCTGCCCGCGGGCGAGTTGGCATTGCTGCTGGGGCCTTCCGGCGGCGGCAAGTCCACCCTTGCCCTGGCCCTCACCGGCATTGTGCCCCAACACATTTTTGCCCATCTCACGGGGGAAATTCGCCTGAACGGCCTCGACCCTGCCGAGACCGAGCCCGCCCGCATCGCTGCCACGGCGGGCATCCTTTTTCAAGACCCCGAGGCCGGTTTTGCCACCCTCACCGTGGAAGATGAACTCTCCTTTGGCCTGGAAAACCTCGCCGTGCCGCGGGAGGCCATGCCCGCCCGCAAGCGTGTTCAGGCGGCGCTTGAGGAAGGCTTCCATGCCCACCTTGG
>JALVOR010000250.1 GCA_027026295.1 Anaerolineales bacterium
AGGTAGGCGTGCCCGCCGATTTCCTGGAACACTGGGCAGGCGTTCAGGCACGCGCCGCAGCGGATGCAACGCAGGCCGTCGGCCAAGGGCGTTTGCGCCATGCGGCGGCGGCCATTGTCCACAATCACCAGGTGGCGTTCCGGCGCGCCGTCGGTTTCGCCTTCCCGCCGCGGGCCGTGGATGAGAGTGGTGTAAACCGTCAAATCCTGCCCGGTGGCCGAGCGGGGCAGCAGTTCCAGCATCAGCGCCAGTTCGGCAGGGGTGCGCACCAAACGTTCGGCGCCCATCACGGCAATGTGCAGCCGGGGCAGGGTGGTCACCATGCGCCCGTTGCCTTCGTTGGTCACGATGCAGATGCCACCGGTTTCGGCAATGCCGAAGTTGGCCCCGCTGATGCCGACGTCGGCCTGCAGGAAGGCTTCCCGCAGGTGGTGGCGGGCGGTGGCGGTCATGGCTTCCACGTCTTCGGTGTAGGGCATGCCCAGCCGGGCGTGGAAGGTCTGGGCGACTTCCTGCCGGCGCAGGTGCACCGCGGGGGTGATGATGTGGGCGGGTCGCTCGTGCCGCAACTGGATGATGAATTCGCCGAGGTCGGTTTCGATGACCTTGTGCCCGGAGGCTTCCAGGGCAGTGTTGAGGCCGATTTCTTCGGTGACCATGGATTTGGACTTCACCACCAGACGCGGCCCTTCGCCCTGGGAAGCCACCAAATCGAGGACGATGCGGCGGGCTTCGGCGGCGTCGGCGGCCAGGTGCACATGGAAGCCGTTGCGGCGGGCGTTGGCGACGAACTGGTCGAAGACTTCGTCCCAGTGGGCGAGGATGTCGGCGCGCACTTCGGCGGCGCGGTGGCGCATGGTTTCCCACGGTTCGGGCAGGGAGGCGTGGGCACGCTCGCGGGCTGCACGGCGACGCTCGGCGTTGGCATCCAACGCCGCCTGCAGCGCGGGGTCGGCTAATGCCCGGTGGATGGTGTGGTGGAGGTCAGGCATGGTTTCCCCCCAACACCTCAGCAATGTGAATCATGCGCGTCGGCACCCCGGCCTTGTTCAGCCCGCCCTGGATGTGCAGCAGGCAACTGGGGTCGGCGGTGATGCAATATTCGGCGCCGGTGGCGGCGATGCTGGCGACTTTGCGCGCTAACATTGCCCCAGCAATTTCGGGGAATTCGGCGGAGAACACCCCGCCGAAGCCGCAGCACTCCTCGGCGCGGGGCAGTTCCACGAATTCGGCACCTTGCAGCGCGGCGATGAGGGCACGCGGCTGGCGATCCACGCCGAGGGCGCGCAGCAGGTGGCACGAGGGGTGGTAGGTCACACGATGAGGAAAAGCCACGCCGAGATCGGTCACGCCGAGCACATCCACTAGAAACTCGCTGAATTCGTAGGTACGCTCGGCTAAGGCACGGGCGCGGGGCAGCCAGGCAGGGTCTTCGGCGAAAAGGTCGGGGTAGTGCTGGCGCAGCATGGCGGCGCAGGAACCTGCGGGCATCACCACCGGGCCTTCGTAGCCTTCCAGCACCTGGATGGTGTGCTCGGCCATGCGGCGGGCGTTTTCCCAATCGCCGGCGTTGAAGGCGGGCTGGCCACAGCAAGTCAGCCCCTGGGGACGCACAACCTCTGCCCCGGCGCGGCGCAAGGCGGCTTCGGCGGCAGTCACGATATTTTCCCGAAAGGTGCCTGCCAGGCAGG
Organism: Anaerolineales bacterium; assembly: GCA_027026295.1. Taxonomy (GTDB): domain Bacteria; phylum Chloroflexota; class Anaerolineae; order Anaerolineales; family DRMV01; genus DRMV01. The sequence goes on from JALVOR010000250.1 coordinate 1,692, forward strand.
TGCCAAAGAGCAATGCAGGCATGGTTTTCTCCGTGAACAGGATTGAACGAATATTTCCATTGTACCCCATTAAAGCACACGGGGCAGGAAAAATCCCTGCCCCGTGAATGTGGCAATTCCTGCGGTGCTACGGTTTGACGTACACGTCGTATTGCAAAATGTAGTCGCCGGCGGGGTAATCGGCGGTGCCGTCGTTGATTTTCTGGGTGAAGGTGGCCGTGACAGTTAGATGGTGTTCGCCCGCAGGCCAGTTCTGCAAAATCGCATACACTAAGCGGCAGGTCATGCCGTTGCGGGTGTTGTATTGATAGGTCGAGAAAGCATCCAGCGGCACTTCTTTGCCGTCCATGACGAACTTGAGGCCAATGTGCTTGAAGTTGTCCTCAAGGGTTGCTTTATCGCTGGCGCACCAGCCATACGACCACACTAACGGTTTGCTGCCGTCGCTCACTGGCACGGTGTAAGTGAACGTGCCGGGCTTGGAAAGGTCTTCGGCAGTGGGTTCTTCGCGGGCTTTGTCTTCGAGGAACTTGGTGCCGCTGAGGAGCATCCCTTCGGCTTTGTCCTTGCTCACCATTTCTGGCGGGCCCGCGGGGGTAATGCCTGCGCCCAGTGGCTTGAGGATGGATTCCTCGGCGACGTTGAGCACGACGTCTTCATCGGTCAACACCGTGTTAGCATTGATGGGCACGCGCAGGGTAGGTTGCACGCCCTGGCCTTCGAGGAAGAGGGAGCCATCGGGGTTCACGAAGCGCCCGGTGGGAATCTGCATGGAAATGCCGCCGGGCATTTCGATTTGCCCGCGAGAAACCTCAGCCTCGGTGCCGCTGCTGGGGTATTGCCCCACCACCATCGCGCCGGGCACCTTGCTGAAGCCGTAGGCTTCCAGTTCGCAGGCGCTGGCGCACGCCGGGCCAACCAGCACCGCCAGTTTGTCGAAATGGTACTGCTCTTCGTTGGGCAGGAATTTTTCCGGTTCGCCTTCCGGCTCGAACTTGCCGGTCTTCTCGCTGTAGTATTCCAGTTGCCCGAGGGTGATTTCCTTATCAGTGAAGAAACCGGCCAGCCCCAAGGGCGCGCCGCCCGAGTTGTAGCGCATGTCGATGATGACGCCGGGCACCTCGTTGTCTTTGAACTGCTTGAGCGCCCGCTCGAACAGGCGGATGATCAGGTTCAGGTCGTCGTAGTTGGAGTTGATGCGGATGTAACCCACGCCGGAATCCATGATGCGGTAATCCACCGGCAGGTAGGTTTCATCGGGGGCGTTGTGATAGATGGAGGTGTAGCCAAAACTGTCGGTTTCGGCAATGGCTTTCAGTTCCACGGTTTTGGGCTGGTCTTTGCCGGGGTTGATGAAAGTGACGGTGGCGGTGTCGCCGGGCTGGGCGCGCAGCAGGTAGCGGGCTTGCTGATAGCGCAGCGCCCAGTCGGTGGAAAACGGCATCGACCACGGCTTGACTTTCTTCAGCGCTTCGTTGATGGGCTCGCCGTTGAATTCGGTCACAATCGCGCCCTTCTGAATGCCAGCCTGCGCGGCAGGGCCGTCTTCCAGCACATAAACCACCATGAAACTGCCGTCGTCCAGTTCCCGGATGGCGAAGCCGTAACCGCCTTTGATGTCGTCCAGGAACATGTTGTAGATGCCCTTCGTCCAACTCATGCCCACGTGGCCGTCTTTGAATGCCCAGGTGAAGTGAAGCAGCGCCAGGGCGAAGGCATCGGCGTCGTTGTTCTTCTCGGCTTTCTCAACTTGGGGTTTGAGTTCCTTGTAGAGGGCATCCCAATCGGGGGCTTTGCCCGGCACATCGTTGAAGGCATAATTCGTGCGGGCAAATTCGAACAACTTGTCGAAGGCTTGGGTGAAGGAAAGGTCGGAGAAATCCTTGACGGCGGCGTCTTTGGGTTCGTAGAGGGTCAGGTCGGCTTCTTCGGTGCGGATGAACTCGAAGGGCTGCTGGTCCAGGTTCACGACGGTGTAACCCGCGGGGATGGGGGCAACCGGGTCGTCTTTGGTGAACAGCAAGCCATCGTCGCCGAAGCCGGTGGGGAATTCCTGCTTGTCGTCGGGCGCCCACACCACCAGTTTGCCGCCGATGACCTCGTCCTGGTTCTCCGAGTCGGTTTTCACGGAAGCCAGGTAGCCAGGCCATCCGTAGGAGCGGTCGTCGCCCACCGAGTAGGGGCCGCCGGTGAGGTTCGGCCAGTAGGCCACGGCAAAAACCTGCACGCCCTGGTCTTCTT
>JALVOR010000251.1 GCA_027026295.1 Anaerolineales bacterium
CTTACAAGGTAGTAACACGATGGGTGCGAAAAGCCGGATGCCATGACCTTTTCTATCGCCTCAGCGACGACAGTTTGGAGCACAAAAGTTTGTTAAGCCAACCGGTAGAGGGTTTTATTCTCTGGCGGGTGGATAAAGAAAATGCGTGGCGGCAGTGGGGAATGTACCAAGGGTGGTTACGATCAGGGCTTCAACCCGGCCCCTCAGTTTATGATCCCAGCCCGTAATTGGGCTGAAGGGAGGCATGGCATGAAAAAAACAATTGCGTTTTTTATTGTAACTGGGCTATTGGCAGCGGGGGCTGTATTTGGCCGGTACACTATTGCTCTTGCCGATGATTGGGGCTTCGGCTACGGCGAAACCCATCCCTGCCAGACGTGCTCAGAAACGTCCATGTTTGACCTGAATCAGTATGAGCTCAAAGATACGGATCCGGGCGAGCACGTCTCACAGACCTATTGGAACCCTCTTCCTGGAGAAGAAGGAAGGTACTTGTGGATGTGCGGCTATCGGGGTGGCGCTACCGGCGGCGATCTGGCTTACGCCATTCGAGTCTACTACCAGAAAGAGGGAGCGAACTATCGGTCTCACTTGGACGGCTGGGAAATTCCAGGAGACGGAGGTAGAGGATTTCCCTTAACCTTCGGCAATGGCTGGAAGGTAAAGGCTAAATGGTATGAGGATAGCGTCACCAATACCCGTCCCTGCAGTGACGTAGATTTGACCACAAATACTTGTTATTACAGCAATGGAACTTCTGAACAGTGTGATGCCTTGAGCGTCGGCAGCGATGGCCATTACCATTGTGTTACTACGATAAAGGGCTGGGTTTTCGGGGATGAGACGCAAATTGTAAGCGGAAAGCAAGCAGAAGCTTTATGCCGGGACGTCAATCCTCACATCGGCTGGGTCCAAACCACGGACGAGTACGATCTTCCTCCTTGCCAGACGATCAAGGTGGTGCAGGAAGAAGGTGGCTCTGTGACCATAGGTTGTACCATGCACTACTACAACGCCAGTGTGTCGGTGTCCTTCTGTGCGGCGGTAGACCGCAAGCCTTATCCGCGCGCGATGACGGGAAAACCGGTGTTTTTCAGCGTCAGCATGACGCAGGAATACAAGTCCACCTCATAGACAAGCAGATGATTGCCGAGGCTATTCGGCGTCATGCCAGTTTCAACATTATTATCCATCGCGAGACCATGTTCAAGGTTGACATTTTTGTCCCCCGCCAGCGTCCTTTTCTGCGTTCCCAACTGGCACGTGCTCAAAGGCAATCCTTTACTTTGGAAACTGAGGTCAGTGCGAGATTTGCCAGCCCCGAAGACATCATCCTCTCCAAACTGGAATGGTATCGGCAGGGCGGCGAGGTTTCCGAACGCCAGTGGCGCGACGTGCTCGGGGTGTTGAAAGTGCGCGGCGACGAACTGGACCTGGATTACCTGCGGAAGTGGGCTACCGAACTCCACGTGGACGATTTGCTGGCTCGCGCCCTGCAAGAAGCAAGCAGTGGAAGTTGAAACAGCAATGACGCCAAAGCGTTCTCCACAAAGAAGGCAAAGGACGCAAAGAATTTTTCTGTGGCGCTTCTGTGTTTTCTGTGGTTTCCCTTTGCCAGGGCTGAACAATTGCCCTCTTTCAATCCCTTCATTACACGAGAATTGCCCATGCCCATCCAAGACTATCACGACTTCCTCGACAAAATCCTGATTCCTGAAGACCGCCTGATGGCGCGCATCGCCGAACTGGGCGCGGAAATCAGCCGCGATTACGCGGGCGAAGAACTGCTCATGGTGTGCATTCTGCGCGGGGGGGTGATGTTCCTCACCGATTTGATGAAACACGTCACCGTGCCCCACGCCATCGACTTCATGGCGATTTCGTCCTACGGCGCGGGCGCACGGCAGAGCGCGGGGCGGGTGCGCCTGACCATGGATTTGCGCACCAGCATCACCGGCCGCCACGTGCTGCTGGTGGAAGACATCATTGACAGCGGCCACACCATCGCCGAGGTGCTCAACATCCTTTCCCTGCGCCAGCCCAAATCCCTCAAGGTGTGCACCCTGCTCGACAAGGCCGAGCGCCGCGAGGTAGAAGTGCCCATTCACTACCGCGGCTTTGTAATTCCCAACGAATTCGTCTTCGGCTACGGGCTGGATATGGACGAATACTACCGCAACCTGCCCTTCATCGCGGTGCCCGACCTGAAACGCTACCGCCCGCCCCAGCCAGACCTCGAGGGAACCTCATGAATTTGCGTTGCCGTGGTGTGCGCGGCGCGACCACCGTACCCGAAAACACCCAGGCCGCCATCTTGCGGGAAACGCGGCGTCTGCTGGCCTTGATGATTCACCTCAACGGCATCCAGGCAGCAGACGTGGCCAGCGCCATCCTCACCACCACCCCCGACCTGAACGCGGAATTCCCCGCGTTGGCCGCCCGCCAATTGGGGTGGCGGCACGTGCCGCTGTTATGCGGCCACGAGATGAACGTGCCCGGCCAAATGCCCCGGGTGGTGCGGGTGTTGGTGCACTGGAACACCGAAAAAAGCCAAGAAGAGATTGTGCACGTCTACCTGGGCGAAGCCGCTAAACTGCGTCCCGACCAAATTCACCTGCAAACCGTCAACTGGCAGGAACTGGAAGCCTGGATCGCCGCGCAAGTCGCGGCCTTCCAAAAACAGCAGGAGCAACCATGACCACCGTAGCCTTCCAAGGCGAGCACGGCGCGTATTCCGAAGAAGCCTTACGCCAACACTTCGGCGACGCGGCCGTCAGTTTGCCCCAGCGCACTTTCGAGGGGATCTTCACGGCCATCGAGCAAGGCGAAGCCGACTACGGCGTGCTGCCGGTAGAAAACGCGGTCGCGGGGTCGATCAACAAAGCCTACGATTTGCTCCTCACCCACGACCTGCGGGTCAGCGGCGAAATTTACCTGCCCGTGCGCCATCACCTGATGGCCCCGCCGGGCACGCGGCTGGAAGACATCCGCCGGGTGCGCTCCCACCCGCAGGCATTAGCCCAATGTGAGGACTATCTGGCCCAGCGCGGCTGGCATCCCGAGCCGTGGTACGACACCGCGGGCAGCGCCAAAGACCTGGCCGCGCATCCCGAAGCGGGCGTGGCGGCCATTGCCAGCCGCCTGGCCGCGGAAATTTATGGGCTGCAAATTTTGGCCTCGGACATTCAAGATCTCACCTGGAACATCACCCGCTTCTTCGTCATCGGGCACGACGAAGCGCCGCCCGCACCGCGCGCTAAAACGTCGCTGGTTTTCGCCGTGCCCCACCGGCCTGGTGCGCTCCACGCCTGCCTGGGCGAGTTTGCCCGCCGCCACATCAATCTCACCAAATTGGAAAGCCGCCCCCGGCGCAACAAGCCCTGGCACTACGTGTTTTATCTGGATTTCGAAGGGCACCCCACCGAGCAGCGAGTGCAAGAGGCGCTCATCGGCTTGCTCTCTCGCGCCGCGTTCGTGAAACTATTGGGCGCTTACCCCGCCGCCGACAAGCAACCCCACTGAAGGCAAGGCATGGACGGTCTGCAGCGTTATCGGGCTGGGCTGTTGGCCGCCTGGGCGCGGCAACCCAAAGCACTGGCCGCGGCCTGGCGGGCCATACCGCGCTCGGCGCAGCAAAGCACGGCCACTCAAGCCATCGTCCTCGCCCTCTGGCAGTGGGAAACGCAAGTCGGTCTGCCCAATTTGCGTGCCCTGCTGGCAGGCCGACCGCCATCGCACACCCTCGCACCGCTGAGCGCCCCGCTGCCGCCCATCCCTCAGGCGCTCGCCGATTATCGCCACGGCCGGGCGCAGGCGCTGACCTGGCTGGAAGGGGCATGCCCGCGGGTGTGGTCTTTGCTGGGGCGCCATCCGCACCACGGCCTGCGCACCGTGCAGTGGTGGGTCGAGGCCAGCCTGGCCCACGGG
>JALVOR010000252.1 GCA_027026295.1 Anaerolineales bacterium
CTTTCGGTTATCGGTGCGGTGGTGGGTGAGTTCATGGCTGCCGATAGCGGGCTGGGTTTTCTCATCAACCTTGCCCGCGGGCGTTACGATACGGCGATGGTCTTCGTGGCTGTGTTTGCGCTGGTCGTGCTGGCGTTGGCGCTTTACGGCAGCGTGCTTTTGCTGGAACACCGCTTTTTGGGGTGGCAGGCGCCTGCTGCTCGCTCCGGAAGGCGCTAAATTCGCTGTTCAGCCGTGAGGAGATAGACCACGGATGACACGGATAATCACGGACGCTCGCGAATTTAACACAGAGGTGCGAAGGAAGCAAGAAGCGCAAAGGAGAATTGTCAATTCGGCACGGCATTCGTTTTCACGAATTGACGAAGTAACGCTTCACGAATAGCCCGGTTTCTGTGGTTTTCCCTTGCCGGGGCTGAGCAGGTACTAATTTTTACATCAGGAGGTTTTCGCATGAAACGTTGGCTTTTGCCCCTCTTTGCCGTGGCTGTGCTGGTATTGAGCGCGTGTGGCAAATCTGCCTCGCCCGAGGCTGCGAAGCCGCAAACAGAGCAGCCTTTGGTGCATGTGCGCCTGCCCATGGGTTACATTCCCAATATTCAGTACGCCCCTTTCTATGTAGCGGTCGATCAGGGCTTCTACAAGGAAGCCGGCTTTGAGGTGGAGTTCGATTACAGTTTCGAGACTGATGGCGTGGCGTTGGTCGGTGCGGGCAAACTGCCCTTTGCCGTGGTTTCTGGCGAGCAGGTGTTGATGGCACGCGACAAGCATGTGCCGGTGGTGTATGTGATGGCATGGTGGCAGAAATTCCCCGTGGTGGTGGTGGCCGATGCCTCACTGGGGCTGAAAACGCTTGCTGATTTGAAAGGCCAGCGCATTGGCCTTCCCGGCCTGTTTGGCGCGAACTACATTGGGTTGGTGGCGCTGCTGCACGAAGCCGGCCTCACCGAAGGCGACGTCACCTTGGATTCCATCGGTTTCAACCAGGTGGAAGCCTTCGCCAGCGGCAAAGAACCCGTGGTGGTGGGGTATGTGACCAACGAACCCATCCAACTGCGGGCGCAAGGCTTCGACATTACCACTTTCCCGGTGGCCGATTACGTTTCGCTGGCTTCCAACGGTTTGATTACCAACGAGCAACTCATCAAAGACGACCCCGACATGGTGCACCGCTTCGTGCGCGCTACTTTGCGCGGGCTCAATTACACCATTCATTATCCTGACGATGCTTACAATATTTCCACGAAATATGTCGAAGGGCTGGCAGAGGCCGATCGCGACGTGCAGATGGAAATTCTGAACACGGCGATTGCCTATTGGAAGGGCGACCCGTTGGGCTATGCTGACCCGGCGGCATGGGAAAAGATGCAAAAAGTGTTGCTGGATATGGGCTTGATTTCCGACGCCAACGCGCTCAACGGCGCTTACACCAACGACTTCATCAAACCGTAGGTCTGTTTGTCGCCCTGCGCTGTCTGAAAAGCGGTGCAGGGCGGCAAACTGCTTTGGGAAGGCAGCCATGGCGAAAGAAACGCCCCTTTTGCGTGCCGAACACATTAATGTGATTTTCCCCGCCGACGATGGCGAACTGGAAGCCGTTGCCGATGTCTCCTTTAGCCTGCAGCCGCAGGAATTTCTGGCGGTGGTGGGGCCTTCGGGGTGCGGCAAAAGCACGCTGTTACGGGTACTTGCCGGGTTGCTGCCGCCGACGCGGGGGCGAGTGGTTTTTCCGGGGCGGGAAAGCCGCCCGCGGGTAGGGCTGGTGTTTCAGGATGCCAACCTGATGCCGTGGCGCACGGTGCTGCGCAACATTACCCTCCCTCTGGAGTTGCAGGGCGTGCCGTGGGAAGAAGCGCGCCGGCGAGCAGAGGCGATGATTGCGCTGGTGGGGCTGGAAGGTTTTGCCGATACCCTGCCGCGCGACCTTTCTGGCGGCATGGCGCAGCGGGTGGCGCTGGCGCGGGCGTTCATTCACAAGCCCGATTTGCTGCTGCTGGACGAGCCGTTCACTGCCCTTGATGCCCTCACCCGCGAACGCCTGTGGGATGAACTGCTGGGCATCTGGCGGCACGAGCGGGCAACCGTGGTGATGGTCACGCATTCCGTTACCGAGGCGTTGCTGCTTTCCGACCGGGTGCTGGTGCTCACCGAGCGCCCGGCGCGGGTGCGGCTGGAACTCAAAGTGGATTTTCCCCGCCCGCGGCACGCCGACCTGCGCTATACGGCTGCGTTTGGGGAACTGGCACGTTTGCTGCGGGAAAACTTGGGGGTATTGCCTTCTCGCGCCAGCACGGGTGGAATGCGGTAAAATAACCTCGCTTATCCGCCGAAAATGGGCTGCTCAGCCTTGGCGTTGAGCAGTTACGAGAGTATGTTTTGGAGGCCATGTCATGCCCCCGTGCCGTTTTTGCAAGATCTTGTTGTTTTCCCTGCTGGCCTTGTTTGCGTTGGGGCAGCCCGCTTTTGCTGCCGAAACACCGCACTTCGCCGCGCTCAAGATTTCTCTCTGGCCTGAATACGATCGCCCTTCGGTGCTGGTAATGTACGATATTACCCTGCCGGAAAACACCGCCCTGCCGGTAACGCTGGATATCCGCATTCCGGCGCGGGCAGGGCAGCCCCTTGCCGTGGCGTTCCAGGAACCCAGCGGTAATCTGGTCAACGCCGATTATCGTTACAGCGCCGGCGACGAGTGGGGCGTGATTAGCGTCAAGGCGATGGTGCCCAACGTGCACGTCGAATACTATGACCCCGCGCTGGTCATCAACGGCTCGGAACACCGCTTTGTCTTTCACTGGCCGGGCGGTTTTGCCGTCGACTCGGTTTCGCTGGCCATTCAGCAGCCCGCGACGGCAACCGACATGAAGATCACCCCCGTGATGGGCAGCAGCAGCGTAAACGACGACGGCCTTACCTACTACTCCCCCGAAATTGGTGCGTTGACAGCAGAGCAAACCTTCGACGTGACCGTGGTTTATACCAAGGACGATGATACCTTGAGCAAAGACGTGCTGGCGCTTCATGGTGCTTTGCCCACTGAAACCCCTGCCAAGGGGGAGGTGACGGCACGCAAGGTGCTGCCGTGGGTACTGACTGCGTTGGGCGTGGTACTGATTGTCATTGGGCTGGTGTGGTATTGGTTCAGCCGCCAAACCGCGCCCGAGCCTGCACCGCGGAAGCGTTCCCGCCGCCGCCGCCAGCCCATGCCGCCGGAAGCCCTTGCTGGCGACGATGATATGGATGAAGTGCGCTATTGCCCTCAATGCGGCACCCGGGCCCAACCGGGCGATCGTTTTTGCCGGGTGTGTGGTGCCAGGTTGCGCTGAAGCGCTTGGGCATAAATTCATATTTTCTTAATGCCCCTGTGGCACAATTTAATTAGGCTCTATCCGATGGTGTCATTGCAAGCCCCCCTCGCTGCGCTCGGCGCAGGCTCCGGGGCGAAGCGATCCCCCCCTTTTATCGGTCAGGAGGCTGCTTCGGCGGGCTTCGTCATTGCTCAGCCCGCCTCGCAGTGACACATCTGCAAAAAAATTTCGGATAGGCTCTTACCTAAAAAGTCAAGGGGCATGATCCCCTTCTGCAGATGAGTTTTCACCACGACTGCAAAAGGAGTTTTTCCATGAGTGGCCGTACCCGTTTCATCATTGGCGGCGTGTTGATTGCTGCGGCGGTGGTTTACCTCATCGCTTCGGCAACCAAAGCCAACGCTCAGTATTTTCTTACCGTGAACGAATTGCTTGCCCGCCAGGACGAACTGGCAGGGAAAAATGTCCGCATTTCCGGTGCGGTGCTTGGCGATACGATTCAATATGACCCGCAGAAACTGGAATTGCACTTTACCGTTGCCCACGTGCCGGGTGACAACAAGGAAGTTGAGCGGGAAGGCGGCCTGGCAAAGGTGCTGCACGATGCGGTCAACGATCCCAACCGGGCGCATCTGGATGTGGTGTATTACGGGCCGCGCCCCGACATGCTCAAAGACGAAGCGCAAGCCATTATGACCGGCCATTTGGGGGAAGATGGCGTTTTCTACGCCGACGAATTGTTGCTCAAATGTCCTTCGCATTATGAGGACGCTGTGCCTGAACAGGCGGAGAGCGGCAACTAAGGCCCTTCCCCCTTCAAGGAGGTTTCATGTTAGCCTACATTGGTTACGGAGCGCTGTGGCTCGCTTTCGTATTGAGCCTTTACGCCATCGGCGCTGCGGTTTATGGTGCGCTCAACAACCGTTTTGAATGGGTGGAAAGCGCCCGCCGTGCGGCGGTGTTGACATGGCCGATGCTCCTGCTGACTGCGGGCAGCATCATTGCGCTTTTGGTGACCAACCAGTTCCAGGTGGAATACGTTGCTTCGGTGACCAGCAGGGCAATGCCCATGTATCTCAAGATTACGGCGCTGTGGGGTGGGCAGGCTGGTTCGTTGGTGTTCTGGTCGCTGTTGATGACGACTTTTGGCTCGGCGGTGATGCTGCGTTCCTGGGAGCGCGATCGCGAGTTCCTGCCATGGGTGATTGTAGTCACCATGGTCACATTGGCGTTCTTCATCGGTCTGAACCTGTTTGTGGAAAACCCCTTTGCCCGCTTGTGGGCGACCATGGACGGGCAGGTCATCAAGGCTGTGTTCCAGCCGCAGGGCGCGATGCCCTTCACGCCGCGCGACGGTAATGGCCTCAACCCCCTGCTGCGGCATCCGGGCATGATAGCCCACCCGCCGATGCTATATGCCGGTTTCGTAGCCTTTGTCATTCCCTACGCCTTCGCGATGGCAGCGCTCATCACCAACCGCACCGATGCCCGCTGGATTCGCCTCACCCGCCGCTGGAGCCTCGCCGCGTGGCTGTTCCTCTCCCTCGGCCTGATTTTGGGCATGCGCTGGTCGTATGACGTCCTCGGCTGGGGCGGCTATTGGGGCTGGGACCCGGTGGAGGTTTCGGCGCTGCTGCCGTGGCTGACCGGCACCGCTTTCCTGCATTCGGTGATGATTCAGGAAAAAGAAGGGCTGCTGAAGCACTGGAATATGGTGCTCATCATCCTGACCTATGCGTTGGTGATTTTCGGCACCTTCCTGACCCGCTCGGGTGTGCTTTCTTCGGTGCACGCTTTTGCCCAAAGCGCCATTGGGCCGCTTTTCTTCGCTTTCATCGGCATTACTTTTGCACTTTCGCTGTTTTTGCTCATGCGCCGCTGGCAAGACCTCAAGAGCGACCTGCGTATCGAGTCGCTGCTTTCCCGCGAGGCGCTGTTTACGTTCAATAACATGATTTTCGTCGGCGTCACCTTAGTGGCTTTCTGGGGCGTCATTTTCCCCATTTTGTCGGAACTCGTCACCGGGCAGAAGGTCACCGTGGGGCCGCCGTTCTATGAAAAGGCCACCGGCCCGCTGTTCGGGCTGCTGTTGCTGCTGATGGGCATTGCGCCGCTTTCCGCATGGGGTTATGCCAGCGCCAAACGGTTGGGCAAACTGCTGCTTGTACCGGCGGCCTTTGCTGTGGTAACGGTGGCGGCATTGCTCGTCGCGGGCATTCGCTCGCTGTGGGCGCTGGTGGGCTTCGGGCTGGTGGCTTTCGTGGGGTATATCGTGGCCGAGGAATTCGTCCGTGGTGTGCGGGCGCGCATGCGCCGCGGGGAATCCTTGCCTGTGGCGGCCTACCGCCTGATTGTCCGCAATCGGCGGCGTTATGGCGGCTATATCGTTCATCTGGGTGTGATTTTGATGGCGTTGGGCATCATTGGCACGCATTTCTTTGCCAGTGAAACCCAGGCGACCATCCCCGAGGGAGGAAAGATCACCCTCGGCCGTTACGCGATGACCTACGATGCCCTGCAGCAATTTTTTGCCCCTGATGGGCGCCATGTGGCGCGTGCCATTGTGACGGTTTACAAAGACGGCCAGCCCGTTGCCGAAGTGCACCCGCGGCGCGATTTTTACCTTGATTCCCAGCAGCCGATGACCATCCCCGGGGTGCGCAGCACGTGGCTGGACGATTTCTATGTCATTCTGGTCGATTGGCAGCCGATTTCCGTTGAGGGTGCGACCTTCAAGGTTTATCACCAGCCGCTGGTGGGCTGGATTTGGATTGGCGGCCTGGTTTTCATTGTGGGCACGCTGGTTGCCGTGTGGCCGGAACCCGACCCTGAGGAGCGCACAACCGCCCGCAAGAAACCCGCGCGCACCAGGCGCGGTCGCCCGTTGCCGCGTTCCGCCCGGGCCTGATTTGCCGGAGGGTGCTTCGATGAACAAACGACAACTTTGGTACGCTTTGGGGCTGGTCGTGGTGCTGGTGCTGGCATTGGGTGCTTTCCCCGGCGTTACAGCGCACGCTGCTGACCCCACGCCTACGCCGGTGATTACCGACGATCAGGTGAACGCCGTCGCGCACACCCTCTACTGCCCGGTGTGCGAGAACACCCCGCTGGACGTGTGCGGCACCCAGGCTTGTGCCCAGTGGCGGGAACTCATTCGCCAGCAATTGCAGCAGGGCTGGACGGTGGAGCAGATTCAGCAATACTTTGTGGATAACTACGGCGCCCGGGTGTTGGCCGCCCCGCCCCGCAAAGGCTTCTGGTGGCTGGCGTATGTGGTGCCGCCGCTCATCATTCTGGCGGGGCTGTATATCCTCTACCGTTCCCTGAAGCAATGGTATCATCCGCGGCAGGCCACAACGGAAGCCGCCGCGCCACGGGCAGATGCCGCCGCGCCTGCCGAAGATGGCGCACAGGATGAGTACCTGCGCCGCATGGAAGAAGAACTGCACCGGCGGTCTTGATTGCCGCCGGGATTCCCTTGTTGTGGAGCAGCCATGAGCGAAAACGAAACGCTTCCCGAAGCGAACCCTGCGCCCGGGAAAAAGAAAGTTTCCTGGGGCGCGATCGTTGTGTGGGGCGGTTTGCTTGCCCTGCTGGTGATTGTAGGGTTGATGCTCAACCGCACCCAGAAGGGCGGCATTGCCATTGGCGAAACCGTGCCCGCCGACCTGGAAATGACCGCTTTCGACGGCTCGACCTATCGCATGGGTGACCTGCGCGGCAAGGTAGTGCTGATTAACTTCTGGGCTTCGTGGTGCACGACATGCAAAGACGAAGCCGCCGCGCTGGAGCAGGCGTGGCAGATGGAGCAGCCCAAGGGCGAGGTGGTTTTCTTGGGGCTGGATTATGTGGATACCGAACCCGATGCCAAAGCCTACCTGGAACGCTTTGACGTGAGTTATCCCAATGGCCCCGATAAGGCCACCCGCTGGGCGCAAGTGTTTCACCTGCGCGGCGTGCCGGAAACCTACATTGTGGATAGGGAAGGGCGCCTGGTTTACAAGAAAATCGGGCCTTTTCGCGACCTCGACGAAATTATGACCGCTTTGCAGTTAGCCCTGGAGAAATAGTTATGGATTGGGGAGCCCTTCTGTTCGTCCTTGCCATTGGGGTGTTGGCTGGTTTGTATGTTGCCTTGCCCATTGTGCAGCGGCAAGGGCAAACGCTGACCGAAGAAGAACACACCCGCTCGGCGCTGCTGGCGCGACGCGAGCAGGTCTTGACCACCCTTGCCGAACTGGAATTCGACCGCGAGTTGGGTAAAATCGACGATGAGCATTACCAGACCCGGCGGCAGGCGCTGTTGCAGGAGGGCGCGAAAATCCTGCGTGAATTGGATGCTCTCAAGCATGCGCCGGCTGTGGCTGCCGATGATGCTAAAAAGGCGGTAGAAACCATGCTGGCGAAACGCCGCGCGCAAAAGGAAACCGCCGCGGCGGAGGCCGAGGCCGACGACGACATCGAGGCGTTGTTGGCTGCCCGGCGGCGCGCCCGCCAGGCCAAGAGCAGCGGCTTTTGCCCCAAATGCGGCGTGCCAGTGCTTGCTACCGACCGCTTCTGTCCCCGCTGCGGCACACCTTTGGCACGCGAATGACGCGAATAATGGCGGATGTGCGCGGATTTTTTGGTCGCCAAGTTCGCCAAGATGTCGCCAAGAGGTTAACGCAAAGGCGGTAAAGAAGGCAAAAGACGCCAAGAGGTTAACGCGCAAAGGCGCAAAGAGCACTTCTGTGTCTTCTGTGCTAATCTGTGAAATCCGTGGTTTCTCTTTCCCGAGGCTGGCATGATGCGTAAATACTGGTTTTTCCTCCCTGTCGTTTTCCTGCTGCTGGCGTTGAGCGCCTGCAGTTTCAACCTCGCGGGCGATGTGACCCCGCCACCCGGCTGGCGCCCCACGCCGGTGCCGCCCACGCCTGATATGAGCGCCTTTTACCCTGCCCTGCCGCCCGACCCGGCGGCGGGCAAGGAGATTTTTCAGCAAAACTGCCAGGAATGCCACGGCGAGAGCGCTTTGGGCGACGGCCCCGAAGCGGCTAAATTGCCTTCGCCGCCCGCGGCGCTGGCTTCCCTCGAAGAACTGCGGGAAGCGACCCCCGCTGAACGTTTCCTTACCGTGACCCACGGCAAGCCCGACCACGGCATGCCGCCCTTTGCCAGCACCCTTACCGCCCGCCAGCGGTGGGACGTGCTCGCTTATATTTACACCCTCGGTATTGACGACAACATACGGGAACGCGGTGCCCTGCTTTACGGCCAGCGGTGTGTGTCGTGCCATGAGGAAAATGGTGCGGGCAAGAATCTGGTTTCCCAGCAGCGGCTGGCGCAGAAATCGGATGAGACGCTGTTTGACGCTATTTTGGGGCCACAGCATATGCAAACGCAGACTTCCCAGCAGGCCGTGCAGAGCCTGAGCGAAGACGACCGCTGGGCGCTGGTGGCTTACATCCGCAGCCTTTCGTTTGCACAGCCTGCTGGGGAGGAAGACGAAACCACCGCTACGCCTGCTGCGGGAGCCGCCGCTGAAACCACGCCGACCGCCGAGGCCACCCCTGAAGCCACGCCCGCTCACGGTGCCCTCACGGTGACCGGGCAGGTGACCAACGGCACGGCAGGCGGGCAGGTGCCCGAAGGGTTAGAAATCACCTTGCACGGCTACGATGATATGCAGGAAAACTACACTGCCACCACCAAAGCCGACGCCGAGGGCAAGTTTGTCTTCGAAAATGTACCCAATGCCCCCAACCGTCTGTTTCGCTTAACTACAGAGTACAAGAATGTGTCGTATGCGTCGCAGGTCGTTTTACCCCCCTCTGATGACAATGCTGTAGATTTGCCGCTTACGATTTACGATACTACGACTGATCGAAGTGCACTGCAAGTTGATCGGTTGCATGTCTTTGTCGTTTTGCAGAATGCTCAAACACTGCGAATTACTGAAGTCTATGTCATCACTAATAACAGTGACAAGACAGTGGTGGGTGAGTCAGCGGACGCACCAGTACTTGAGTTCGAGTTACCTGTGAAAGCAAGCCATCTGGAATTTCCGGATGAGGAAGATGTGGGCAATCGCTATGTGGAGGTTACCGGCGGTTTTGGCGACTTGATGCCGGTTCCCCCCCAGCACACCACGCAGGAAGTGTTTGCTTACTACCTGCCTTTCCAGGACAAGGAGCGCCTTGTCAGCCATCCAGTGCCGCTGCCGGTTTCCGGCGTGGTGGTGGTAGTGCCCACGGAGAGCAGATTGACGGTAGAAGGTGAGCACCTGATGGATAACGGTGTGCAATCTGACAACCAGGGCAATACCTACCACATTTACAACGGCGATGCTTTGCAAGCCGGCGAGTTGCTGGCTTACACGGTGAAGCGGGCTTCGTCGGGGCTGAGCCTGCAAGGTAATTCCAAAATCAGCATTGCCATTGGCTTGATGGCGATGGGCGCGGCGCTGATTGCCATGGCGGTGGTGTTCACCAAGCGGGAAACCGCCTCTGCCGGCGGCGGTGATGCCCCTGTTGCTGAGTACGCCGATGTGGAAGACGACCCCGATATACTAATGGATGCCATGCTGGCACTGGATGACCTTTACAAGGCAGGCAAGATCGCCGAATCTGCCTACAAGGCGCGGCGGGCGGTACTGAAAGACCGCCTGAAAGCCCTCCTGACGGAAGACGAGCAGGCATGACGGCGACGGACTCTCCTGTGATTCAGGTGCATGGGCTGGTCAAGCGGTTTGGCCTCAAAACCGTGCTTCGCCGCCTGGATTTTGAGGCGCGGCAGGGCGAGTTCGTGGCCCTGCTGGGCCCCAACGGGGCGGGGAAGACCACCTTTTTGCGCATTCTGGCCTCCCTCAGCCGCCCCGGCAAAGGGCAGGTGCGGGTTGCCGGCTATGCACTGCCGCGGGAAGCCGCGGCGGTGCGGCGGCGCTTGGGGGTGGTTTCCCACCAGCCGCTGCTTTATGGCGACCTGACCGCCGAGGAAAACCTGCTCTTTTATGGACGCCTCTATGCCGTGCCCGAACCGACGGTGCGCATGGAAGAGGTGCTGCGTGTGGTGGGGCTTTACCGTCGTCGAGGCGATTTGGTGCGTACTTATTCCCGCGGGATGCAGCAACGGCTGGCGATTGCACGGGCAATTTTGCACGACCCCGAGGTGCTGCTGCTGGATGAACCTTACACCGGCCTCGACCAGGACGCCAGCGCGATGCTGGACGAGGTGCTGCAGCGGGTGGCGGCGCAGGGGCGCACGGTGGTGATGACTTCCCACGACCTCAGCCGCATTGCCGGGTTGGCTTCCCGCTTCGACGTGCTTGCCCGCGGCAGCATTGCGGCGTCGGTTTCCCGCGATGAGATAGCCGATGCCCAGTTGCTGGATTTTTACCGGCAGGCGGTGGCTGCCGCCGCGGAGGTGCGCGCATGAAGACAACCGGGCGCACTGGCCTGTGGCAGGCAACCCGCGCTATTGTGTGGAAAGACCTGACCGCCGAACTTCGCAGCCGTGAACTTCTCTCGGCGATGCTGGTCTTTGCCCTGCTGGTCATTTTTTCGTTCAACTTTGCGCTGGATTTGGACCCCAAGACCCGCGGCAGTGTGACCGGCGGGGTGCTGTGGGTGACGTTTATCTTTGCGGGCACGTTGGGGCTCAACCGCTCGATGGCGATGGAAAAGGACCGTGGCTGCCTCGACGGGTTGCTGATTGCCCCAATGGACCGCACGGCAATTTATTTCGGCAAGAGCATTGCCAACCTGGCGTTCATGTTGATTGTGGAAGCCGTGGTGCTTCCCCTTTATAGCGTGCTTTACAATGTCAATCTCTTCCGCGGCGGTTTGCTGTGGTTCATTTTGCTGGGTTCGGTGGGCTACATTGCCGTAGGCACGTTGCTTTCCAGCATGACCGTGCAGGCGCGCACCCGCGAGATGCTGCTGCCGATTCTGCTTTTCCCCGTGACCTTGCCGGTGCTGATTGCTGCCGTCAAGGGCAGTGCGGGGGTGTTGAGCGGCTTGCCTTTTGCCGACGTGCAGCCGTGGCTGAATTTGCTGCTGGTTTACGATGTGGTGTTCGTTGCGGTGGCTTTCATGGTCTTCGATTTCGTGGTAGAGGAGTGAGGGTAACGCAGAGCAACCGTGATAAAAGTCAAGCCTGTAGCGAGGAAAGTTGGGGCTGCCAGGGTTGCATAGAGCGAACCATCGCGTTGAGAATCACAAGCAACTTGCGCATACA
>JALVOR010000253.1 GCA_027026295.1 Anaerolineales bacterium
CCTGAAACAGTGTGAGGTCTAGAGCGGAATTGCACTCTCGCAACTGAAGCAGGAGGCATTGGCATGAACAGGACGCCTCGATTCCAGGAAAAAGCCTCAGCAACCGCCCGTCGGCAGAGCAGTGGTCCCCGTATGCACACGATGGGTGCGATGGGGGCGGTAGAAAAGCCCGCCGACTTCAAAGGCACGTTGCGGAAACTGATCGATTACCTCAAACCCTATCAACTCAAAATCTTCATCGTGATTTTCTTCGCGGTGGGTTCCACCCTGTTTTCCATCGTGGGGCCGAAAATCCTCGGCAATGCCACCACCACCCTGTTCAACGGTGTGCTCGCTCAACTGGCTGGCACCGGCAGCGTAGATTTCGCCAAAATCGGGCAGATTTTGCTCACCGCCCTGGGGCTTTATCTGCTTTCGGCGCTCTTCAGTTACATTCAGGGTTGGCTGATGACCGACGTCGCCATGGAAGTGTCGTATGACCTGCGGCAGGCGTTGATGGACAAAGTCCACCGCATCCCCTTCCGCTATTTCGACGGCACCACCCACGGCGAGGTGCTTTCCCGCCTGACCAACGATGTGGACACGGTCAACCGCACCCTCAACCAGAGCATTGGGCAAATCATCACTTCGGCGGTGACGGTGCTGGGCATCCTCGGGATGATGCTTTCCATCAGTTGGCAAATGACGCTGATTGCAGTACTCATCGTGCCACTTTCCTTTGCCACCATGATGGGCATCATCAAGACCTCGCAAAAGTTCTTCGGGCGGCGGCAGGAATACTTAGGGCACGTCAACGGCCATGTGGAAGAAATGTTCGGCGCGCACCTCATCGTCAAAGCCTTCAACGGTGAAGAAAAGAGCATCCGCAAGTTCGACGAATACAACGACGTGCTCTACGCCGCTTCGTGGAAGGCGCAATTCCTCTCCGGCACCATGCGCCCTCTGATGCGCTGGATTGGCAACCTCGGCTACGTTGCCGTGGTGATTTTGGGCGGCTGGCTTGCCATCCGCGACCTGATTACCGTGGGCGACATTCAGGCATTCATCCAATACATGCGCTCTTTCACCCAGCCGATTACCCAGTTGGCGAACATTTCCAACATCTTGCAGCAAACCGTGGCAGCCGCCGAGCGCGTGTTCGATTTCCTGGAAGAGGAAGAAGAGGAAGCCGACACCACCGAGCCAGTGCGTCTGACGCAGGTGCAGGGGCACGTCGTCTTCCGGCATGTGCATTTCGGCTACATTCCGGGCAAGCCGGTCATCAAGAACTTCTCGGCAGACATCCAACCGGGGCAGAAAATCGCCATCGTGGGCCCCACCGGCGCAGGGAAAACCACCATCGTGAAATTGCTGATGCGCTTCTACGATGTGGACGAAGGCGCCATCCTCGTCGACGGCCACGACGTGCGGGAATTCGCCCGCGCCGACCTGCGTCGCATGTTCGGCATGGTGCTGCAAGATACGTGGCTGTTCAACGGCAGCATCCGGGAAAACATCCGCTACGGGCGCTTAGACGCCACCGACGAAGAGGTGGAAGCCGCCGCCAAAGCCGCCCACGCGCACCACTTCATCCAGTCCCTGCCCGGCGGCTACGATTTCGTCATCAACGAAGAAGTAACCAACATTTCGCGAGGGCAAAAGCAGTTGCTCACCATCGCCCGCGCCATTCTGGCAAACCCGTCCATGCTGATTCTGGACGAGGCCACCAGTTCAGTAGATACCCACACCGAATTGCTCATCCAGGCCGCGATGGACAAACTGATGAAAGGGCGCACGAGTTTCGTGATTGCCCACCGCCTCTCCACCATTCGCAACGCCGACCTGATTTTGGTGATGCGCGATGGCAGCATTGTGGAGCAAGGCACCCACGACGAACTGCTGGCATTGGGTGGCTTCTACGCCAACCTGTATAACAGCCAGTTTGCGGGGCGGGCCGCGGAAGCCGCCGAGGCGCTGGAAGCCGCCTAAGGCCGTCGGGCCGCGGATGAACACCACGTAGGGCGGGACGGCGTCCCGCCTTACGGCCCCCAGAAAGCGCCTCACTCCCCCGGCAGCCGCCGCAGGTGCTGCAAAAACACCGGAGAATTCAAGCGGCGTTCCAGCACATGGGTAAGATACCCCTGCATCAGCGACTCCATCTCGCGATGCACCGCCTCTGCCGGGCGGGCGCGCCGGGCGCCCTGAAAACTGCTGCGCTGAAAATGGCGCAGGTAACGCAGGGCGTCCACGCTTACCGGGCGCGCCCCGGCGGCTTCTCCGCCGCAGCGAGGGCACACCACCCCGCCCAACATCGGCGAGAAAAACTGCGGCTCCGGTTTGATGGTTTCCCCGCACACCACACACTGTTGCAATTCCGGGCGAAACCCCACCAAATCGAGCAGCCGCATCTCGTAATAACGCACCACCAGGTCGGGGTCGGGGTGGCTTTCCAGCCGCTGCAGGGTTTCAAACAGCAGGCGATAGAGGCCAGGGTGCTCCTCTTCCTCGTAGGTAAACTTGTCGGCGAGTTCCGCTGCATAAGCCGCGTGGGTGAAACGTCCCAAATCTTCCCGCAAGCCGGGGAAGGTGGCAATGGCCTCGGCCTGCGTCACCACGAACAGGTCGCGCCCCTGCGCCAGCAGCAGCCGTGCCGCGGTCAGCAAATCCAGGTGGCCGGCCTTGCGGGAAAGCGGCCTGCGCACCCCTTTGGCAATGGCTCGCAACTTGCCGCGCCCGCGGGCGTAAATCACCAACAGCCGGTCGGCCTCGCCAAAATCGGCGTGACGCAGCACGATGGCTTCCACCGTCCAGGCACGCGGCTTAGCCATCGGCAGCCTCCCACACATGATACAACCCCAAACGCCCCCCTTCACCATCTGAATAAAAACTTTCCATCACCCGAAAGCCGGTTGCCGCGGCCAGGGCATGCAAGTCTTCATCGGTGAAGAGGTGCACGTAGCGGAAGCCCACGCCCTGATGCCACCAGTCCAGCACGTAATCGCCCGGCTCCACCTGCGCTGCGTGCAACCCAACGGCTTCCCACGGCTGCACGCGGGCGCGCAGGCGGGGGCTGTTGAGAAACTGCCAGTGGGAATGAAAGAACCGCCCACCAGGGGCAAGCAAGCCGCGAATTTGCCGCAGCACCCGCCGGTGATTTGCGCTGCCGGGCAAATGGTGGAACACCGAAAACGCCGTGACGAAATCGAAGGGCGCAGGCAGCCCTTGCGCCCAATGCTCGTCCAGCAAATCCCGCTGCACGAAGCGGAAATCGCTGCCCGGCGGCGGGTCGGCGCCCTCGGCTTGCGCCAGCGTGAGCAGCGGCGCGCTGAAATCCAGCCCCACATAGCGCCCGCGGAACCCCTGCGCCCGCAGTCCCCGCAGCACCATGCCATGCCCGCAGCCCACATCGAGCACCGCCGCATCGCGGGGAATGCGCGGCAACAGGCGGGCAATGCCGGGCTGCAAGCGCGGTCGCTTTTGGGCAAACGCCTCGCCAAAGCGGGCATAAAACGCACGGTTGAGGTCAAGTAAAGTTTGAAGCGCAACGGTGTCCATAGAAGCCTGCTCATAACTGTTCAGCCGCAGGAGACAGACCACGGATGACGCAGAGAGTCACAGATGCACACGGATTTTTGGAACACGAAAGGCATAACGAAGCAGCACCTCACGAATTGACGAAGCAACGCTTCACAAACTGCCCCGTTTTTGTGTTTTCGGTAGTGTTTCTGTGTTTTCTGTGACTTTCAGCCTGCGCCATTTGCCATTTCTCTTTATCGGCGCTAAACAGTTGCCCACATTTTACCCCATTCCGTCGCGAGGCAGGGGGCGCGCGTTCTCTCATCTAAAATGTTACCGAGGTGGTATGGTTCCTTCAAAAGAAAATGTTACTGGAGGAAGCCATGTCACCCGAGGAACCCATGGATGTCA
>JALVOR010000254.1 GCA_027026295.1 Anaerolineales bacterium
GCACTGATTTACGAGGGCCTGGGGCGCGTCGAGAAGGCTTCCGACGACCTGCCCACCGAGCAAATTGTGGTCAATCTCGGCCCCCAGCATCCTTCCACCCACGGCGTGTTCCGTATGGTGGTGACCTTAGACGGCGAAACCATCGTTGACCTCGAACCGGTGATGGGCTACCTGCACCGCAACCACGAGAAAATCGGTGAGCGCAACACCTGGCTGATGAACATGCCCTTCACCGACCGCCTGGACTACCTCGCCCCGATGAGCAACAACTTTGGCTATGCCCTCGCGGTGGAAAAACTGCTGGGCGTGAAGCCGCCGGAGCGGGCGGAGTATATCCGGGTCATCATGGCGGAACTTACCCGTATCCAGAACCACATCTTTGCCATCGGCATGTTCCTCAACGACATGGGCGCTTACTTCACACCTTCGCTGTATGCCATCGAGGAACGCGAACTCATTCTGGATATCTTCGAGGCCGTTGCCGGTTCCCGCATGATGGTGAATTACTTCCGCTTTGGCGGCGTGGTGCGGGATATTCCGGAAGACATCATGAAGAAGATTCACGACCTGGCCTTCGAGCGCCTGCCTCGCCGCATCGACGAACTCGACCGCTACCTGACCAACAGCGAACTGGTGCGCATCCGCGCCGAGGGTGTGGGTGTGCTCACTCCCGAACAGGCCATCGCCTTCTCGGCTTCCGGCCCCGTGTTGCGCGCTTCGGGCGTGCCCTACGACATTCGGCGGGCAGAACCCTATGGCGTTTACGACCGCTTCGACTTCGATGTGGCCGTTCGCTACCACGGCGATGTGTATGACCGCTACCTGGTGCGCATGGACGAGGTGCGGCAGAGCATCCGCATCATTCAGCAGGCATTGCAGCAGATGCCCGAAGGCCCGGTGCTGGCCGGGAAACCGCAATACCAGTTCCGCGTGCCGCCGGGCGAATCTTATGGCCGGGTGGAAGGTCCGAAAGGCGAACTGGGCTTCTATGTGGTTTCCAACGGCAAGGGGAACCCGTGGCGCTACCACGTGCGGGCGCCATCGTTCATCAACCTGACCCCGCTTGCTGAAATGTGCAAGGGCCAGAAGGTAGCCGATGCTGTAATTATCCTCGGCTCCATCGATATCGTGTTGGGCGAAACCGACCGCTAAACGGAGTATGCCATGGATGGTTCCGGAATCCTCAAAGGTTTGGGCGTTACACTGAAACGCCTGATTGACACCTATGTTGACGACTTCAAGCGCGGCAAGGAACGGTATTTCACCAAGGAAGGCGTGGCTTACCGACAAAGCGCTGAAGTGGAAGGTATTTTCACCGTGCAGTACCCCGAAGAGAAACTGCCGGTGCCTGAAGAATTTCGCTTCGTACCTTTCCTGGTAGGCGAAGAGAAGGAAGACGGCACGCTGGATCCGCGCTGCACCGCCTGCGGCATTTGCGCCAAAGTGTGCCCGGCGCAGTGCATCTGGATTGTGCGCTCCACCGACCCGAAAACCGGGCGGCCGCGCCCCAAACCTGCCGAGTTCTACATTGACATTGACCTGTGTATGAACTGTGGCATGTGCGCGGAATATTGCCCCTTCGATTCCATCAAGATGGATCACGATTACGAACTGGCGACCTATGACCGTATGAGCGACAACATTTTCGACCTGCAAAAACTGCTCAAGCCGGTTTCGTACTATAAAGAAATTCGTCCCACCAACTACGAACGTGAAGAAGAAGCCAAGCGCAAAGCAGAAGAGGCCAAGCGCAAGGCGGCTGAAGCCCGGGCCAAGGCCAAAGCGGCTCGGGCGGCGAAAGCCAACCAAGCGAAGAAGGAGTAGGAAGCGGGCTGTGTCTGTGGGTGGTTGGCAGGGCGGAGCACCACGCTTCGTCCCGCCAGCCCGCCCCGGGCAGCCGCGCGTTGACATTCGATTTGTCGGCTGTTTTTCCGGGGAGGCTGTTTGTACGATCATCTGGAACTGCTGTTCCCCTCGCGTTTGATTGGCACGTTGCGCGACCTGCGCAGTGAAACCTGGCAAGCCCTGGTGGATGAGGTGCAGCGACAGCCTGTAACCTCGCCCAAGCACCTGGGCTTTGTTTTAATGATGACCCAGTTGACGCGTTGTGGCACGTGTTCCATCGACAGCCAGCGCGCCATTCGCGGCTGTCTTCCCTGCGCGCGCAAGGCGGTGGAACGCTTCAAGGGCAGCGACGAAGAACTGTTGGCAATGTATCGGCAAGCGTGTGAAGAGGTTGAGCGTTTTCTGGAAAACCACCGTCCGCTCCGAGTCAAATCTTTTGTTGAGAGCGACGCGACCTGAAAAGTCGGGTATAATCGGGCACGCTTGCAACGCACAAGACTTTTTTGAACGAGGTGAATTTTATGGCTAACGTTGTATCCGGCACCCGCGGCTTGATGAAAGCCCCGGCCCGTTACACCATTGCGGTTGCTTCCGGTAAGGGCGGTGTAGGCAAGAGCACCGTTGCCGTCAACATCGCCGTTGCACTGGCGAAGAGCGGCGCCCGGGTGGGTTTGATGGATGCCGACATCTACGGCCCCAACATCCCCACCATGATGGGCGTGGCGCATCTACCCCCTGCGAAGGAAGGCCGCATTGAGCCTGCGGAAGCCTATGGCGTAAAAATGATTTCCATTGGCTTTCTGGTGAAGCCCGGTCAGGCGCTCATCTGGCGCGGCCCAATGCTTCACTCGGCCATTCGCCAGTTTGTGGGCGACGTGAACTGGGGCGAACTGGATTACATGATTGTGGACCTGCCTCCCGGCACCGGCGACGCTCCCCTTAGCCTGGCACAAACCCTGCCGTTGAGCGGCGGCGTGGTGGTCACGCTCCCGCAGAAGGTTTCCCTTGACGACGCCACTCGCGGCCTGCAGATGTTCCAGCAGTTGCAGGTGCCCGTGCTGGGCGTGATCGAAAACATGAGTTACCTGGAACTGCCCGATGGCACCCGCATGGAAGTGTTTGGCCGCGGCGGCGGGCAGCAACTTGCTGAATCGGCTGGTGTGCCTTTGCTGGCGACCCTGCCCATGGACCCGGCAGTGCGGGAAGGCGGCGACAACGGCACGCCCATCGTGGCTTCCGACCCCGACTCTCCCGTTGCCAAAGCCTTCGTGGAACTTGCCGAGCGCATTGTTGCCCAACTGCCGAAAGATGGCGAGGCAGGCTCCTCGGTGGACATCAAACTGGTTGGATAACCAAACCTCAATGGATACACCGTACATTGTGGGCGTGCGCTTTCGCCCGGTTGGAAAGGTCTATCACTACGACGCCTCGTGCTGCCGCGATGTGGCGGTGGGCGATTTCGTCATCGTGCCCAGCCGCAGCGGCACGCAGATTGGCGAAGTGGTGATGGCTTTCGATACGCCGCCCGAACCCCCTGAAAAAGGCTGGCGGCGTGTTATCCGCCGCGCCAACGGACAGGATTTGACTCTGCGGCAGGTCATCCGCCGGCAGGAGTTGCAGGCCTTGCTTATGGCGCAGGAGAAAGCGCGGGAACTCAATTGCACGGAAATCAAACTTGTCGAGGCGGAAATCTCTTTCGATGGGCGCTTTCTCACCTTTCTCTATGGCGTGGTGAGCGGTGCAAAGGCCGACGTGCGGCGGTTGCACGGTGCTTTGGCGCGTAAATTCCCCCGCAAGCAGGTGGAATTTCGCCGGGTGGGGCCGCGCGATGTGGCCAAATTGTTGCCCGGTATGGGCGCGTGTGGCCGCCCCGTGCGCTGCTGCGCTGAATTCCTGACCGAGTTTAGCCCAGTTTCCATCAAGATGGCGAAAGTGCAGGGGATTTCCCTCACGCCCTCGGAAATCACCGGCTCGTGCGGGCGGCTGCGCTGCTGCCTGGTTTACGAATACGAGCAATATGCTGAGGCTGCCAAACAC
>JALVOR010000255.1:0-2291 GCA_027026295.1 Anaerolineales bacterium
GGCCAGGGTCATGAGAGCGCCGGCGACTCCCTCCCAGACGCCGCCACCGGCCAGAGCCGCCACCTGCGCGCCCACCCCCCGGCCCATGAACCCTCCCCACCTCGTGGAAGCCTACCGCATGGGCATGAACGCGATGAACGCAGGCAACTGGGAAGATGCGACGCGCTACTTCCAGCAAACTATCCAGATGGAAAACAAGCCCGCCCCCGACGTTTACTTTTTCATGGGCGAGGCTTACAACCAGATGGGAAAACCGGAAAAGGCAATAAAAGCCTACCGCCAGGCGCTGGATGCTGACCCCAATTTTGCCCCTGCCGAAGTCGGACTGGCGCAAACGATGATGGCACAAGAGGAATACGATGAAGCCTACACGTTGCTTCAAAAGGCCGCGCAAGACGACCCGTCTTACGGGAACACCTACT
The DNA here is from genome assembly GCA_027026295.1 of Anaerolineales bacterium. Taxonomy (GTDB): domain Bacteria; phylum Chloroflexota; class Anaerolineae; order Anaerolineales; family DRMV01; genus DRMV01. Next base: position 423 of record JALVOR010000255.1, read on the forward strand.
TGGTGCTGGCACGCTATCACCTCAACCAAAACAAACCCGAAGATGCGTTAGCCGACCTGCAAAAAGCCGAGAAGCACCTTCCCGGTTCCCCGTTAGTGCCGCTCTACCGCGCCGAAGCCTACCTCGCCCTCGACGAGCCGCAAAAGGCTTACGAGGAAGCCAAACAAGCCAACGCCCTCGACATTACCTTGCTGCCCGCCTACAAACTCATGGGCGAAGCCGCTTTAGCGCTCGACCAGTTCGAAGATGCTGCACTGTATTTCCGCACTTATCTCACCTACGCCCCCAACGACACCGAAGCCTACCGCGCCCTGGCAGAGACCTACCTCAAACTCAAGAACTACCCTGGCGCGGTGGCTGCCGCCGAGAAGGTCGTCGAGGCGTCGCCCTATGCCCCCGACGCGCTCAACCTGCTCGCCGAGGTTTATATCAACAACGGCGAATCGGAAAAAGCCATCGACGCGCTGCAAACCGCGGTGCGCGTCCACCCCTACAACTTCGACCTCCACATTGGCCTGGTTTCCGCCTTGCTGGCCGCTGACAAAGCAGGCGACGCCTTCCAGGAACTGCACCAGACCGAACCACTGCTCAAAGAACAAGAACAGTGGCTCACTTTCTACTATTGGCGCGCCAAAGTGCTAACCGCGCTGGAAATCAGCGACGCTGCCATCGCCGATTGGGAACGCATCCTCGATGGCCCCGAAGACCTCGTGCCCGAAGCATGGCGAGAAGAAGCCAAGGAAACCATTGACACCTTGCGCACCCCCACACCCACCATCACCCCCTCGCCAACCGACACACCGACCGAAACATCCACACCTACGGACACACCAACACCCGCCACCGCCCAACCAAGCGCCACACCCACACCCACTACTGAAGCAAGCGCCACGCCAACACCCACCCCATGACCACGGAACAAGCCCCCTACCATCCCCAAAAGGGGCCCTGGCTGCGCGACATCGCGGTGGGCGAAAATTTCATCGGCTTCTATGCCGTGTATCGCAAGCAACTGGAAGCCTTCCGCGACCCCAGCCGCGGCCATTACCTGACCCTCATCCTGGGCGACCGCAGCGGCCAGCGCCGCGCCCGCGTATGGGATGACGCTGAAGCCATTGCTGCCGAGGTTGAAGAAGGCAGCGTCGTCAAAATCCAGGGCACGCTGGAAACCTACATGGACAAGCCGCAAATTCGGGTGCGGCGCATCCGCGTGGCACAAGAGAGGGAATTCGACTGGCGCGATATGCTGCCCGCCTCTCCTCGCGACCCCGAAACCATGCTGGCTTCCGTGCTGGCTGCTGCCGAAAGCATCACCAACCCCCATCTGGCGGCGCTGGTCGCCCGCTTTTACGGCGACGAGGACTTCCTCGAAACCCTGCAATGGGTACCCGCCGGGCGCAAGGTGCACCACGCCTACCTCAGCGGCCTGCTGGAACACCTCACCGAAATGCTCACGCTCGCGCAAACCGTGGTGCAGATTTACCCGCAAATTGACGCCGACCTGCTTCTCGCAGGCATCCTGCTGCACGACATCGGCAAAGTGCGGGAAATCCGCTGGGGGCTGAACATCGACTACACGGACGAAGGGCGGCTTCTGGGGCACATCGTGATGGGCGACGAAATGATTGCCACCGCCATCGCCGAACTGCCCGATTTCCCCCCGGAACTCGCCCTGCGGCTGCGTCACATGCTGCTGGCGCACCACAACCGTTACGAATGGGGCTCGCCCCGCCGCCCGCAAACCCTCGAAGCCATTGCACTGGCAAAAATCGACGACCTCAGCGCGCAGGTCAACCGCTTCTGGCTGCTCCTGCAACAGCGGGAACGCGGCGAAACGTGGACACCTTACGACCGCCTGCTGGAACGCCG
>JALVOR010000255.1:2301-3837 GCA_027026295.1 Anaerolineales bacterium
CTACGCGGGGGAAACCGACCTGAGCATCGAAGAGGAAAGCCAGCAAACCTGAACCACAGAAGACACCGAAACGCCACGGAAAACACAGAACTTCCTTTCACCCTTTGCGTTACACCTGGAGAATAGCCCGCGGATGCACGCGGACAATCACGGATAGGCGCGGATTTTTGGGTGAAAGTTACCAAGACGACGCTGAGCGCGCCAGGTAGGGCAGGGCAGCGTCCCGCCCTCTGACCCACGCGCTCAATGCAAAATGAACTTCTGTGTTTTCTGTGCCTTCTCTGTGTCTTCCGTGTTTTTCCGTCTGCGTCATCCGCAGCCCTTGAGGCCGTTTTATCATCCCTCGATAACCTCGATCTTCGTGCCGCCGGGCATGCCAATCGTCACGTCGCCGGGGTCATAGGGCACAAAGGGCACAGTCCAGCGGAACACCCACCTGGCATCCTCCGGACGGGCATTCACGCAACCGTGGGAGCGCGGCACGCCGTAATCGTTGTGCCAAAACGTGGAGTGAATCGAAATGCCCGTGCCCATGAAGAGCGTGGTCCAGCCAATGCCGGGCAGGTCATAGCCACCGCCTGTGGTGCCGCCGCTCATGTGCACCGAAATCAGTTTGCGCCATATCGGGTGCACGCCCACCGGCGTTGCCCATTTGTCCACGGCCTGCCCGGCGGCGTTGAACTTTGCGCCGGTGGAAACTCGCGCAAAGAACACCTCTTCCTTCCCCTCATAACACGCCATGGTTTGATAATTCACATCCACCACCACCCGCTTGTCTTCCACATTGGGGCTGATGGGGGCAATTTCTTCCGGTGCAATCGGGCGGAAAGCCTCGGCACGCGCCCAAAAAATATCGCCGTATGAGCCATAGCGTTCATTGACCCGATACCACACCGCGCCGTCGTTGCCCTTCTCAATGCGATCGACCCACAAAACCTGGCTGTAATACAACCGCGGGTGCTGAGCCTGTTGCAACCACGGCGAGCGCGCCGGGGGATTGTCCAGGGCAATGTCTACATAGGGCACGGTGACTTCGACCCACATGCCATCGTCGGCATAGGGGAAGGCTTCCAATGGCTCATTGGGCTGGTTGCGCACCGGCTGCAACGTGGGCGCCCAAATGTAGCCCTGCGGGGTCTGCACAAACCGCTGGTTGACGCGGTGCAAATTGACGCCCACCACTTCGCGCTCCCACGGCACCACCCCATCTTCGTAAAGCACGCCCACCGTGGTGCTATCGGCGTCGGGGCGCGCCTTGATTTCCACCTTGCCGCCAATGCACACCCGCCCCAGCAAATCGGCCTGGGGGAATTCCTCGGCACGGGTGCGGCGCGTGAAAGGCAACAACGCCCACGCCCCCAACCCTGCCCCGGCCAGTTTCAATACATCTCTGCGGGAAAGCCCCACGGCACACCTCCTGTCACTCCGGGAACGCTTCTGTGAGCCGGATTATACCAGCGCACAGAAAAAATTGGCCCTTGACAAAACAGAACACATGTTCTATTATTAAAACATCCTTTCTCGTTTCCCCATCTT
>JALVOR010000256.1:0-687 GCA_027026295.1 Anaerolineales bacterium
CGGGGCGCGACCAACGCCCCTAATATCCCCCGCAGGCGGCTTTCCCCCGAAGATTTGGAAGCCCGCCTGCAAACCTGGGCTGACACCGTGCTCTGCCCGCTGCCCACCGTCGTCGCGTGGCAGGCCTTTGGCCTCTGGCCTGCCGACGGCGGCGACCTCCCTGCCCCGGCGTTGATGTGGGACGCCCAGGCCCCTGCTTTCTTCGACCCCGCTACCGCCACCATTATTACACTGCCCCCAACGGTGCGAGCGCAGCGCTCAAAACCGCCTACGCCCATGCCTATGCCCACGCCCTGCGCTTCTATGCCAAAACGCTGCCGCCCGCTGGCCCCAACATCGACCGCTGCCTGGCACAACAGGCCTTGAGCGAAGGTGAGGCGACCTACACCGAATACCTCTGGTATTACACCTTCGCCTACACCGAAGATCTCACCGAAAACGATTTCCAGCCCTATGAAGAGGAAACCGAGGCCAACCCGCCGCCCCTCGCGGTCATCAAATATCGCGATTTTCCCCATGAAGCCGGTTTCACCTTCATTTACACCCTTGCCCAGGAAAACGGCTGGCAGAGCATTGACGCCGCTTTCGAGCAGCCGCCGGTTTCCACCGCCGAAATTTTGCACCCCAACCGCTACCCCGCTGCCGGGGCACCCGAGGAAGTCAGCCTGCCCGAAGACGACGACCTGA
>JALVOR010000256.1:697-3836 GCA_027026295.1 Anaerolineales bacterium
GACCTGACGCCCCTCCTCGGCGACGGACGGGAAGTTGCCGACCGCGGCGAAATGGGCGAACTGCTGCTTCGGTTGATGCTCACCGCCAGCACAGAAGCGGAAGCCCGTCTGTGGGCAGACGACGCCGACACCGCCACCGAGGGCTGGAACGGCGGGGCATGGGTTGCTTTCCGGCAACCGCAGGGCGACGAGGCGGCGCTGCTCGCCGATGTGCGCTGGCAAAGCAGCCACGACGCGGTGGAATTCATCAAGGCATTCGTGCGCTATGCCCGCGGACGCTATGGCCCCCTCGCCGACCGCGCTTATCAGGTGCTGATTTGGGAAAGCCCCGCCGGCGCCGCGGTGATGCGCTACAACAGCGGCGAACACCGCACCACCTGGGCTTTTGCCCCCACCCGCGAACAGGCCGACGCCCTCCTGAAAGCCATTCAGGCTCCGGGAGAGTATTAGCACTGGTGTGGCTGTGGGCACAATGACGGTTAAATCGTAACTGTTCAGCCTTTGGAAAACAGCCCGCGGATGAATTACGGATAGACGCGGATTTAACGCAAAGGCGCAAAGAGACGCAAAGACGCAGAGAGTGTTGTCAATCTGGCACGGCGTTACTTCGGATTCCGCACATTGACGAAGTAACGCTTCACAAATTGCTCCGTTTCTGTGTTTTCAGTGGCATTTCTGTGCCTTCTGTGGTTTTCAGTCTACGGAATCTGCAATTTCTCTTTGCCAGGGCTGAACAGTTACGTTAAATTATCGTAAGATGGGCCGCGGATATCGCGGACGGTCACGGATGCACACGGATTTTTTGGGCGCCAAGGCCGCCAAGATGACACCAAAGAGTCAACCAGAAAAAACAAAAGGCGCAAAGCAAATCTCTGAGTTTTCTGTGGCCTTTCTGTGGTTGCCCTCGGTGCTAATCTGTGCAATCTGTGGATGCCCTCGGAGCGTGCCATGCCCGATTTCGACCCCACCCGTGTAAGCGCCATCTGCTTCGACATTGACGGCACCCTGAGCGACACCGACGACCTGGCGGTGCAGCGCCTGGCCCGCTGGCTGCGCCCCTGGGCGTGGCTGCGCGGCAAAGAGGCCGCCCACCGCCTCGCCCGGCGGCTTGTGATGGCTTCCGAAACGCCCCTCAACCAGATTTACGAAACCACTGACCGCCTCGGTCTGGACGCCCCTCTGCTGCGGCTCGCCCGCCTGCTGCACCGCCTGCTGCCTGAAAAGCAGCCCCAATACCGGATGGTGCCCGGCATCGCCGAAATGCTCGCCCGCCTGGCCAGGCATTACCCCTTAGCAGTGGTCAGCGCCCGCCCGCGCCCCTCCACCGTGGGCTTCCTGGAACACTTCGGGCTGCTGCGCTATTTCGGCAACTGCATTGCCACCGCCGAAACCCGCGAGCGCACCAAGCCCGACCCCGCCCCCGTGCGCTGGGCTGCCGAGTGCTTAGGCGTGCCGCCCGAAGCCTGCCTGATGGTCGGCGACACCACCGTAGATATTCGCGCCGGCAAAGCCGCCGGCGCGCAAACCGTAGGCGTGCTGTGCGGCTTCGGCGAAGAAGACGAACTGCGCCGCGCCGGCGCAACCCTGATTTTGCCTTCAACTGCAGATTTGCCCGCTTACCTCCTCCCCCGGAGTTAGCCCATGCCCCGCGTCGCCCTTTTTCTGGACTTCGAGAACTTTTACACTGCCCTCAAACGCCGCACGGTGGGGCGCAAAGGCGGCCCCTTCGGGACTTCCCCCCGCCTGAACTTTGAGCAACTGGTGGCATACATCAAAAGCAACTATGGCGACCTTGCCAGGGAAGACTTCATCGTGGCCGCCAACTTCACCCACTACAATCCCCAAATTGGCGGGCTGAACAAGGTGGCTACCCTCATCGATGCGCAGAGTTTCCAGAACCGCGAGGCACGCCAGCGCCAGTTCGGGCGCGGCAAGGGCAAGAAATTCGTCATCAAAAATTATGCCGACATGCGGCTGGCTTTCGAAATTGGCCGCCACGTCGCCACCCGCCCTGCCGATATTTACATGCTGGGCAGCGGCGACGAAGCCTTCACCGCCATCGGGCGCACCCTGCGCGATGAACTCGGTTTCCACGTGGTGTTCCTGGTCGCCGATTACCATTCCCCCTCCACCGACCACAACATCAAAGCCGAATTCGACCTGCTGGATTTCAGCGCCACCCAGCACGAACCCGAGCCCAAACCGAAACCCCAGGCTGCCGCCCTGCAAAAGGAAACCGACCCGGTCGAAGCCCTGGCCGCGCTGGTGGGCACGCTGCGGCGGGAATTCAGCACTGCCATCCCCGTGGCGCTGGTGGAAGCCCTGCTGGGGCCGGAAACGGCGCAGGAAGCCATCCGGCGGGCGCAGGGGGCGGGCAAAATCGACCTTTGGGAAAGCCCCGCGGGCGTGCCCTGCATTTCGCTGCAAACCGAGCGGCTGTTCGGCAAGGTGCAGGTGATGGAAAGCCGCCCCGAACTGGTGAGCACCGCGAAGGTGCTGGCGGCGCTCCACCGCATTGCCCGTCACGCGCCCCCCACCGCCGACCGCCCCTACTGGCGGCGCGCTTTGCGTGAGGCGTTGGGGCTTTCCAACAAGCAGGCCAAGGCGCTGCTGCAAAGCCTGCTTGCCTTGGGCGTGCTGGAAGACGGGCGCATGACCAGCCCGCGGGTGACGTTAGCAACCGTGAAGGCGCTATTGGCGGGGGATGGGGGGTAAAAAAGTTGCAGGTTGCAAGTTGCAGGGGAGGCTATTCGTCTTCCACCACCGCGCGCGCCAGCGCCAGCAGGGCTTCCCGCTCTTCGGTGGGCACGGCTTTCGCCAGCAGGTACTTGTCCAGCAATTCCAGGGGGGTAAGGCGCTCCAAGGGTTCGTCGCCTAAGCGGGCGCGGTTTTCCAGTTGCGGGCGCTTGACAAGGTGAAACTCCAGCGCCTCTTTGGCGTGCGCCCGCAAGGCAGCGTCGTCAATGCTGCTTTCCATTTTCTGGGGGTAAGCAACCGTCAGGCGCACCACCGCCCCTTTCAGCGCCTCGGCAGGCCCCAGCGCATCCAGCAACCGCTGCACCGGCATCAGGTCATCCTCGCGCAGCGTCACCCGCCTGTCAACCACCGGGCGGATGGGCAGTCGCCGCCAGTCCACCTG
>JALVOR010000257.1 GCA_027026295.1 Anaerolineales bacterium
CGCTTCAGCGCGGGCAGGTAAATCGCCAGCAGTTCCTCTTTGCTGAGGCTGAAATACTCGTGGTCGGGCGGCAGGTAATCGCCCACGTAGGCAATGTACGCCCCGCCGAAGTTTTCCGGCGGCACAAAGTTGGTGTGGTCCACCAAAATCAAAAAGGGGAAGCCCGCCTGCTTGGGGATGTTGTACCAGTAATAGCCTTCGCGGGAAAGCGGCTGCCTGAGCGCCAACGCCATCGCCAGCGCGCCCATGTTCTTCAGGCCCCGGATGCCGGCGAGGTAATTTTCGGGCAGGTCGGGGGCGATTTTTGCCAGCACCTGGGGCGGCAGCGCGGCCAGCACGCGGTCATAGGTTTCCGCCGCGCCGTCGCCGGTTTCCACCCGCCAGCCCGCGCCCTTGGGCTGCACCCGCTGCACGCGGGCGCTGTAGCGGAAGGCCACCCCGCGGGCTTCCAGTTGGGCGGCAAAATCATCGGCAAAGGCCTGGAAGCCGCCTTCGTAGGTGCCCAGGCGCGGCGTGCGGGCGTGAATGCGCGCCCAGAACCACGCCATGTTGACTTCCCGATAGTGAGGCCCAAACTTGCCCATGAGCAGCGGCTCCCACAGGGCGCGGTAAGCCCGCTCGCCCAAGGTGCGGCGCAGCCACGTGTGGGCGGTGTGGCGTTCCAGCGGCTTCCAGAAGGGCGTAAGGCGCAAATACACGCCCACCAGCCCAAAGCGGATTTTGTCCAGCCAGTTCAGGCCGGGGAAGGCGAGCACCGCGAGGGGCGAGTCGAAGGGGTAAAACTGCCCTTCGTGATAAACCACCGTGGTCGGGCGGGGAAAACGCACCTTACTTTCCAGCCCCAGTTCGCGAATCAGACCAAGGACGTCCTTATCGGAGGCAACCCACTCGCGGTAAAAGTATTCCAGGCTCCACGCCCAATCGGGCTGGCGGAAGCCGGAAGCCAGCCCACCGGGCTTTTCGGCGGCTTCGTAAACGGTGATTTCGTGGCCGGCCTGGGCCAGATCGTGGGCGGCGCTCAGCCCGGCAAAACCGGCGCCTAAAATAGCAATGCGCATGGGGGTAGTCCTGTAGTGGGGTAGTGGGGTAGTCGGGTAGTCGGATGGTCGGGTGGTCGGGTAGAACGCACAACACGCTTCATCGCCTGAAAAAGTGCCACACAAACCGCCGCGGGTCGGGGCGCGGGGTGTGCAGGTCGCCACCGAAGGCGCGGCGGGCGGCGCGGCGCAGTTCGGCGACAATTTCGGCGTGCTCGGCGTCGGGCAGGCCCCAATAGGGGGTAAAAAGACGCTCACTCACGCTTTCCAGCGCCGCGGCGGGGGCAACCTGCCCCTGCCAGCGGGCGGCCACGCGGGTGTGCGGCGCGCCAAAGCGGCGGGTGAGGGCTGCCACGATGTCGGGGTGGTCGCGCCACATGGGGCGGGAAAGGTCGTAACCGCGCCGTGCTAAGGCTGCCCGCCAGGCGTGCAGCGTCCAGCCAATGGGGGCATCAAGGTCGTGGTCAATGTAGCCGAGGGCGAAAACGCCGCCTAGCTGCACCACGCGGGCGATTTCGGCAACGGCGGCGTTCAGGTCAGCCACTAAGTGCAGGGTGTGCACGCTGAAGGCCGCCGGAAAGGCCACCCGGCGGAAGGGCAGGCGGCAGGCATCAGCCTGCACAGAGGCGGGGGAAGCCGCGCCCGGTGGCTGCTTCGCGCGCAGATGCGCTAACATTTCGGCGGCGAGGTCGGCGGCGACGACGCGAAAGCCCTGCGCCGCCAACGGCAGCGCAAACCGCCCGCTGCCCGCGCCGAGGTCGAGCACCCGCGCCCTCGCGGGGAAGGCAGCAGCCAGCGCGGCGACGATGGCTTCCTGCACGGCGGGCGGCAAACCGCGAGTGCGGTCGTATTTCCGCGGGTCGCCATGATAGGCGGTATCCAGCGCCATCAATCCTCAGGCGAGGCAGCGCTGCTTTCCTGGGCTGCCTGTGGCCGACGGCGCAACCGGCGCTGCAACGCAGTGACCGGACCAGAAAGGGCATACAGGCTGAACATCAACAGCAACACCACCGGCGGCTCGGCGGCAATCGCTACCACCAGCAGCACCGCGCCTACAGCAGTATAAAACGCCTGCTTGCGGCTCAACCGCAGGGTTTTGAAAGTGGGATAGGGCAAATTGCTGATCATGAGAGCAGCCAGCAGGGGCACTGCGGCCAGGAACACCCATGCCCGCGTGCTATCGCCAACCTGAAGCCAGTCGAGGAACAGCACCAACCCCGAAAGCGTTGCCGAGGCCGAAGGCGTGGACATACCCTGAAAATAGGCGCTGGCTTTGCCCGGCTTGGCGCTGACGTTGAAGCGCCCCAAACGCAACACGGCACCGGCAGTAAAAAGGAAGGCAACCAGCCAGCCGTAGCGGTCGAAGCCGTGCAGGGCATAGGTGTAAGCCAGCATCGCCGGGGCAGTGCCGAAGGAAAGCGAATCGGCTAAAGAATCATATTCCACCCCAAAGCGGGTAGAAGAGCCGGTGAGCCGCGCCACAGGGCCATCGGCAAGGTCAAAAACCATTGCCACGAAAATCAAAATGGCTGCCTGCACAGGGTGCCCCGTTACCGAGGAAATCAGCGAAAAGAACCCCATGAACAGGTTGCCCGTGGTAAGCAGATTGGGCAGCACTGAATAGTTGCCGCTGATGCGGCGGCGGGATTTCCGTTGTGTGCTCATTGTTCCAGCGGCCAGAATGCGAGAGGGGTCTCGCCAGCGCGCACTTTGTGCCCGATGGCGACCAGCGGTTCGGCTTCCAGCGGCAGGTAAACCTCGACCCGCGAACCAAAGCGAATCATGCCAATGCGGTCACCCTGCCTGAAATCTTCGCCTGCGGCGAGGAACGGCACGGTGCGGCGCGCCAGCGCCCCCGCCACCTGCACCACCAGCACGGGCTTCTGGTCGGTGCGCTGCAGGTAATAGTAGCGCCGCTCGTTGCGGATAATGGCTTCGGGGTCATAAGCAGGCAGGAATTCCCCGGGCTGGTGTTCAATGGCTTCTAAAGTGCCGTCAATGGGTGCGCGATTGACATGCACATCGAGCACACTCATGAAAATGCCAATCTGCCACGCCTCGCGGCGCAGCCAGCGGGGTTCGAAAGTGCGCTTGAGCACGATAATCTCGCCATCGGCAGGGGAAACCACCAAACCGCGGCGGTGAGGCGGCTGGCGGTCGGGGTCGCGGAAGAAACCAGCGACAGCGGCGCTCATCGCTGCGGTAACCGCTGCAGCCTTGCGGTAGCCCATCAAGCCAAACACGACCGAAAGCGCCGCAGGGGCGAGAACAAAAGGCTTACCTTCAGAATGGATGCGCATGGGAACCTCCAAAATGTTGTTGGCAGGGGAATTGATTGCTCGGCTGTCTGACCGGTACTGCAGGTCGGGGTGGCATCCCGACCTGCATGGGGCTGAACGGCTGGCTGCCTCAAGGCGACCCCACCGCCTTTTGCAGCGCCCGGAACGAGGTCATCCATGCCATGCGGTGCAGGAAATCGGCCAGGGAGGGACTTTGCGCTCGCAATTGGCGCACGGCAGCGCCCACCGGGTCCTCGCCGGCTGCGCCGCCGGGCACATCGGCATATGCGCCGTAAAAGGCAAAGTAGGCCTGATTGAGTTTGCGGATGTGATAGCCGTGTTCCCAGAAGAACTTGCGGCGCTGCTCCATGTAAGCCTCGGCTTCCTCGACTTTGCCCGCGGCAAGCAGGGCATCCACGTGCACGCGGGTCGCGTGCATCTCGGCGCGGAAGTCAAAAGGCGGCGGCTGGCTGGGCTGCTGAGGTCGGGAAGACGGCGGGGGCGGCGGCGGGGG
>JALVOR010000258.1 GCA_027026295.1 Anaerolineales bacterium
CGGTTTCCGCCCGCAGCAGGGGGTTGGTGCTGTGGGTTTGCAGGTAGAAGTCGGCTTCCACCTGCGCGGTGTCGTGCAGCAGCACCTCGTTCATGGGAATGCGGCCGTCGCGCAGGTGCTCTGGGCGTTCCAGCACCTGCACGTCGGGGTAATTTTCCCGCAGGCCGGCCATGATGGTGGGGCTGTCGGTGTCCACCACCACGCGGGCGATTTCGGGCACCGCGAGCAGGGTTTCCACGACCCAAGCATAGAGGGGCTTCCCGGCGAAATCTCGGTAGTTCTTGCCCGGCACCCGCTCGGAATGGTGGCGCATGGGCACCAGGGCTACGATGGTTGGGGAAGGCATCGGTCACCTCTTTACAGCAATTGTCGATATTTTAGCACGACAGCGGGGAATCCTGCATGCCAAGGGGCGCTTCCCTCACGGGGAAAACCGCGAACCCGGCAGAAAACCCGCAACGTGATGATATCATAAAGTAAGGTACTGCTCAAAGTGTGTCAACTATCACTTTTACCCCGGCTACAGATTTTCTATAATAAGCGGTGCAAGCGTTGAATGTCACCATCGAATAAGCCAACAAAGGAGGCTTAAATGCAACCAGACCTGACGCAAGAGATTCTGGAACTCGTCCGCCTGACGGCGACCAGTCTCCCCGACGACGTCGAGCGCACCATCGCCGAAGCCCACGCCAAAGAAGACGATGGTTCGGTCGCCAAAAGCGTGCTGGATACCATCCTGAAGAACGTCAAGATGGCGCGGGAACATTCCACCCCCATCTGCCAGGATACCGGCACGCCGATCTTCTACGTGGATATGCCAGTGGGCTGGAGCACGCGGGAAATGCGCCGTCAGATCGAAGCGGCAGTGGCCGAGGCCACCAAACGGGTGTATTTGCGCCCCAACTCGGTGAATTCCCTCACGGGCAAGAACACCGGCAACAACCTCGGCGACGAATACTTCCCCACCATCCACTTCCACGAAGTAGATGGCGACACCGTGACCATCCGCCTGATGCTGAAGGGCGGCGGCTCCGAGAACGTCTCCACCCAATACAAACTGCCCGACACCCGCCTGCACGCGGGGCGCGACCTGGAAGGCGTTTACAAGGTGGTCATGGATGCCGTTTACAAGGCGCAGGGCAAGGGCTGCGCGCCCGGCTTCTTAGGCGTGGGCATCGGCGGCGACCGCGGTTCTTCATTCTACGCCGCCAAGGAAGCCCTCTGGCGCACCTTAGACGAACCCAACCCCAACCCCGACCTGGACGCGCTGGAAAAGCGCATCACTGAAGACGCCAACAAACTCGGCATCGGCCCGATGGGGCTGGGCGGCAAAACCACGGTCATGGCGACCCGCATCAAAGCCATCCACCGCCTGCCGGCGTGCTACTTCGTCTCCATCGCCTACATGTGCTGGGCGTATCGCCGCCACACCCTGATTTACAAGAACGGCAAAGCCGAATACAAATGAAATCCACAGATTACACAGATTAGCACAGAAAGAAATCCTGAGAGAATTCTTCCAACAAATCTGTGTAAATTGGTGAAATCTGTGGATTCCTCCTGAAAACCGCATTCCCTTTTACAGAGGAAGGTTGCCATGCGAAAAATCACAATTCCGATTGACGACGAAACCATCCGCAGCCTGAAGGCAGGCGACGCGGTGCTGCTTTCCGGCGTGATGATGACCGGCCGCGACGCCGTGCACAAATGGATGATCGACACCTTCATCCGCAAGACCCGCGAACCCCAGGGCGACGACCTGGAAGTTTACGAAGCCATTAAGAAAATCCTCAACGGCGGCGTGCTCTACCATTGCGGCCCGGTGGTCGCAGGCATCGACACCGTCGACTACAAATTCGTTGCCGCAGGCCCCACCACCAGCATCCGCGAAGAGCCCTACGAAGCCGAAGTCATCAAGCACTTCAACATCAAAGGCGTGATGGGCAAAGGCGGCATGGGACCCAAGACCCTGCAGGCCTGCCAGGAAGCCCTCGCGGTGTACTTCCACGCCGTGGGTGGCGCGGCTTCCCTCATTGCCCAAAGCGTGCAAAAGGTGCTCGGCGTCTACAAACTGGATTTCGGCGTGCCCGAAGCCATGTGGGTCATCGAGGTCAAGGATTTCCCCGCCATCGTCACCATGGACAGTCACGGCAACAGCCTGCACGAAACCGTGGAAGAAATTTCCGAAAAGCAGTTCAAAGCCTTACTTGGTGTTTAAGCAGTTGCCCTTGCACACGAATGAACCGCGGGCCATAAACCCGCGGTTTGTTTTTGGCAATGCATCACTGTTCAGCCCCGGGAAAATCGGCCGCGGATGATTACGGATAGACGCGGATTTAACGCAGAGAGACACCGGGGCACAGAGGGGGCAAAACAGCCAAGATGACGCCCCCCTCAAAAAACAGCAGTGAGTGTCACACTTTTCATGCCAACCTGCGAAATCGGTGAATGCTTTTTCTGTGAATTTTGCTTTGCCTTGCGGGTGCAAGCAAAATGTGTAGAAATGATTGCCCTGCTATGGTGTGAGAGCAAAGGCACAAAACCACAGAAAACACCGAAACGCCACCGAAAACACAGAAACAAAGCAATTCGTGAAGCGCTACTTTGTCAATTCGTAGCGTCTGCAGCAATGCTTTGCGCTCTTTGCAATCTTTGCGACTTGGCGTTACAAAAAATCCGTGTGCATCCGTGGTCTGTTTTCCCAAAGACGAACAACCACGCTTCCACAACACTTGCGTGCACCCTTGCCTTGCAGGCAGCCTGAACGGTTACTTTGCCGGTGCTATAATGGCTGTGGAACCCGTGTCCGCCAACTTCCTCACGTGAGATACAGGAGATACCGATGCCTGAAATGATGAAAGCGGTGATTAAAGCCAAACCCGGCCCCGGGCTGGCCCTTGCCGAGCGCCCCATCCCCATCATCGGGACGCACGACGTGCTCGTCAGGGTCAAGGCGGCTTCCATTTGCGGCACCGACCTGCACATTTACCACTGGGACCCGTGGGCAGCCGACCGGATGCACCCGCCAGTGATTACCGGCCACGAAGTGTGCGGCGAAATCGTGGAAACCGGCAGCGATGTCAGCCATGTCAAGGTTGGCGATTTCGTCTCGCTGGAATCCCACGTCGTCTGCGGGCACTGCCGCTTCTGCCTCACCGGCAACGGCCACCTGTGCGAAAACACCCAACTCATCGGCGTGGACCGGGACGGCGGCTTTGCCGAATACATCGCCATCCCCGCGCAGAACGCGTGGCCCAACCCGCCCGACCTGCCGCTGGAAATTGCCGTGCTGATGGAAAACTTCGGCAACGCCGTCCACACCGCCTTTGCCGCCGACGTGCGCGCCAAGAAAGTGCTCGTGACCGGCTGCGGCCCTGTGGGAATGATGACCATCGCCGTGGTCAAGGCCATCGGCGCGCGTGCCGTGTTCGCCACCGACATCAGCGACTACCGCCTCGACTTCGCCCGCCGCATGGGCGCCGATGACACCTTCAACGTCAAAAACGAAGATATGGTAGCCGAAATCATGGAAATCACCCACGGCGAAGGCGTGGATGTGTGGTTGGAGATGTCGGGGGCGGAAAGCGCCATCGACCAGGGCTTCAAGGTGCTCAAACCCGGCGGCGAAGTGGCCGCCCTCGGCGTGGCCGGGCGTCCCATCCGCCTGGATTGGGACCACCACATCGTGTTCAAGGGCGTCACCCTGCACGGCATCACCGGCCGCCGCCTGTGGGAAACCTGGTATCAGGCCCGCGGGCTGGTGTTTTCCGGCGCGGTAGACCTCAGCCAGATGGTCACCCACCGCTACCGCCTGGAAGACTTCC
>JALVOR010000259.1 GCA_027026295.1 Anaerolineales bacterium
CACCCGCTCGCCGCCGATTTCCAGCACAGTGCGGTCGCCGGGGCGTTGGGGCTGGTCGTCGGGGTAGTAGAAATGGGGGTAGCCGAAGCCCTGGGGCTCGAAGTCGCGGCCGGCGCGCTCGGCCAGATTGCGCACCCGCAGGCGGGCGTCCTGCAGGGCGTCGTAATCCACCTTGGCGCGCTGCTTGCCGTCCACGGTGTAGGGCGTCACCGCCCAGAGCAGGTCGGCGATGACATCGGCCAGGCCGCGGCTCATGGCCTCGTCGAAGCCCCGCTGGGTGATCCACGGCGTGCCCATGCGGATACCCGAAGGGTTCTTCGCCCCCTTGTCGCCGGGGATGGTGTTGCGGTTGACCACGATGCCGGCCACATCCAGAATGCGGGCCGCCAAGTCGCCAGAAAGGGGCGTCCCGTCGGGGCCGCGCACGCTCTTGCAGTCCAGGTTCATCAGGTGGGTGTCCGTGCCGCCGTAGGGGATGCGGAAGCCGCGCTCGGCCAGGCGCTCGGTGAAGGCGACGCAGTTTTTCACTACTTGATGGGCATACTGGCTGAACTGCTCGGTCTGCGCCAGTTTGAACAGCAGGGCCAAGGCGGCGAAGATGTTGACATGGGGGCCGCCCTGCTCACCGGGGAACACCGCGCGGTCAATCTTGCGGGCGAGCACCGGGTTGGTGGTCAGGATGACCGCCCCGCGGGGGCCGCCCAGGGTCTTGTGGGTGGTGAACGAAATCACATGGGCGTAGCCCACGGGCGAGGGGTACGCGCCGCCGGCCACCAGCCCGGCCACGTGGGCGATGTCGGCCATCAGGTAAGCGCCCACCTTGTCGGCAATGGCGCGGAAGCGGGCCCAGTCCACCGCCCAAGGATAGGACGAATAGCCGGCTACGATGATTTTCGGCTTGTGCTCCAGGGCCAGGGCCTCGATCTGGTTGTAGTCCAGGCGCTCGGTCTCGGGATCCACGGTGTAGTGCACCGGATTGTAGAGTTTGCCGGTGCGGTTGGCGCGCGAGCCGTGGGAAAGGTGCCCGCCGTGGACGAGGTGCATGGAGAGGATGGTGTCGCCGGGTTGGATGAGGGCGTGATAGACCGCGTTGTTGGCCGGCGCGCCGGAGAGGGGCTGGACGTTGACGAAGATATCGTCGGCGCTCACGCCGTTGGCGGCGAAAGCCTCGGCGCAGCGCCGGCGGGCTAAGGATTCTACGATGTCGGCGTATTCCACGCCTTTGTAGTAGCGCGGGTCGGCTAAGCGGCGGTACTCGGCCAGCCGCGCCTTGTAATCGAGAATCGCTTCCTCGCTGAGCCAGCGCCAGTGTTCGGGCGGGTAGCCCTCGGCGTAGATGTTCTGGAAGGCCGAGGCCATGGCCTCCCGCACGGCCAGGGGCGCCTGGCTCTCGCTGGGGATGAGGATGAGCCGCCGCACCTGCCGCTCGGCTTCCACCTGGGTGAGTTCATACAGGGCAGGGTCAAGATCTTCGAGGGAACCGCGGAAAAGATAATCGTGGGTCATGGGGAACTCCGGGAAGGAGGATATTAGGGAAACAACGCTCAAAGGAATTATAATCCATGCTGCCCCCAAGTGAACTCCGAATCTTCGTGCGGGCAAACCATTGTCGTCCTCCCCAACCCCGCTTCTGCCGGGATATTCTCGCACACTTCAGAGAAAGGTGCAACAAATTTCAAAGCGCGCCCCCTTCAAGAGCAACGTCCATCAGGCTTGACACACCGCGCACCTTATGCTACAGTATCGGTGCACATTTTGGCACTGGTCGTTTCAATACCGAAGAAAGGAGACATGCCTTGAGCCAGTCACGAACCCAACAACTTGTCGAACGTCTTCGCGAATTGCAGGCTTCCTCTCCTGATATTGAGGCTTCGGCAATCGTCAGCGTAGACGGTCTGACCATTGCTTCTGCTCTCCCTCAGGGCATCGAAGAAGATCGTGTTTCGGCCATGTCGGCTGCAATGCTTTCCCTGGGTGAACGCATCGCTTCGGAACTGGGCCGCGGCATGCTGGAACAGGTCTATATCAAGGGGGATTCGGGCTATGTCATTCTGATGGCCGTTGGGGAGGAGGCCGTGCTGACCGCACTGGCTCGCCAACAAGCCAAACTCGGGCTCATTTTCCTGGATATGCGCCGAGCAACAGAGCAAATCACCAAACTCCTCTAAAAGGGGCGGCATTATGGAACCTATTCCTGAAAGCGGACTGTACTACCCTAACAAGATTGCGCGCATCATTTTAGAGGCGTTGGAAGACGTCATGGGGAAAAACGGGCTCAACGCTATCCTGAACCTGGCGCACCTCTCCCACCTCATCAACAATCCCCCACCCGATAATCTGGACAAAGCCTTCGACTTTGCTTACGTTTCCGCCATCAACCTCGCGCTGGAAGAAATGTATGGGCCGCGCGGAGGGCGTGGCCTGGCACTGCGGGCTGGCAGGGCGGCTTTTGCCGAAGGCCTGCGCAACTTCGGCGCACTGGCTGGCGTAGGCGACCTGGCATTCAAGGTCTTGCCGTTGCAGGCAAAATTGCGCATCGGCTTGCCCGCAATGGCAAAAATCTTCTCCCAAATGAGCGACCAAACCACCACCGTGGAAGAAAAAGACCACGAATTCGTCTATACTATCCATCGCTGCCCGGTATGCTGGGGGCGAACAGGCACCACCGACAAGCCCGTGTGCTTCATGGCAGTGGGCCTGCTACAAGAAGGTCTCAAATGGGTCTCAGGCGGCAGCGAATTTCGTGTCAACGAATCCAAATGCATCGCCAAAGGCGATGACGTCTGCGAATTCATCATTCAGAAGGAGCCCATCGGGTAATTCCTCCGGGAGGCAAGTTGTGGAAAACAAGCACTATCGGCTCCTCATCATCGAAGACGACCTGGATGTTGCCGAAATGCTGACGTCGTATTTTCGCGTGCAGGGCTACGACGTCCAAACCGCCAACTGGGGCGAAGATGGTGTGCGAGCATGCCAGGTGTTGCCTCCCGATCTGGTCATTCTGGATATTCGCCTGCCTGACATCGACGGCTACGAAGTTGCCGAGCGGCTGCGGAACAACGTCCGCACTTCCCGCATCCCCATCATCTTCCTCACCGAAAAACGCGAACGCAGCGACCGCCTCAAAGGCCTCCATTTGGGCGCGGACGATTACATCACCAAGCCCTTCGACATTCAGGAACTCCGCCTGCGGGTGCGAAACGCGCTGCGGCGGGCTTCCCTCGGGCCGGTAACCAATCCGGTGACGGAACTTCCTGAAGGAGCGCTGGTAGACGAATACCTGAAGGAATTGCTGGACAAGAAAACCGAATGGGCTGCACTGGTGGTTTCCCTGCGCAACGTGGAAGCCTTCCGCGAGCGCTACGGCTTCGTTACTTCGGATGACGTGCTGCGCGCCATCAGCCGCATGTTGCAAAACGCGGTGCGCGATGCAGGCTCGGGCAACGACTTCATCGGGCATCTCTCTTCCACCGACTTCCTCATCATCACCCAGCCTGCCCACATCAACGCCATCAAGGAACGCGTCGAAACCCGGCTGGGGCAAGCCCTCGATTACTTCTACCCCCTGAAAGACCGCATCAGCGAAAACTTTCAGGAACGCAAACTGGCGCTGGAAGTCAAAGAAGTGCGCTCCAGCCACGGGCCTTTCATGGATGTCAACCACCTGAAAGATACCCTGCACACCCTCTAAACCGTGCGCATTCTCGTTGTCATTCCCACCTATAACGAAGCGGAAAACCTGCCTCGGCTGGTTTCCGCTTTGTTTGCTTTAAACCTCGACCTGCGCATTCTGGTGG
>JALVOR010000260.1 GCA_027026295.1 Anaerolineales bacterium
CCAAGCTGGAGATCGTCTACGAAACCGACATCCCAGTGCCCACTTCGACACCCACCGTGACGCCCACCCCCACCCTTGCCACCACCACATTGCTCTTCGTGGGCAACATCGTGCCCGCCCGCTGCGTGCGCGCCGCCGCCGACGCCCGCGGCGACGACCACTACATCTACGCCGAAGTCGCCCCCATCATCCGGAAAGCCGATTTTGCCGTTGCCCTGCTCAACACTGCCCTCACCCAGAGCGGGCTGGTCACCGGCTGCCACAAAACCTTCGTGCTCACAGGCGACCCCAAACACGCCCAAACGTTGGCCTGGGCGGGCTTCGACCTGGTGAATGTGGGCACCAACCACATCCGTAACTGCGGATGGGTGGGCTGCGGCTATGCCGCTTTCCTGGAAACCTTGGAAAACCTGCACACCGCCGGGTTGCCCACCGTGGGCGGCGGCATGGATCTCGAAGAGGCGCTGCAGCCCTATGTGGTCACCCTGAACGGCGTGCGCTTTGCGTTTGTTTCTCTCAACCAGTTGGGCTTTTCGTGGGCTGACGACGACGCAGGCGTTCCGGGCACTGCGCCCCTCACCGAGGAAACCGCCCGCCGTGCCATCGCCCTCGCCCGCCAGCAGGCCGACGTGGTAATTGCCCTGCTCCACTGGGGGCCGGAATACGACCCCACGCCCAACTATTTGCAGCGCCGCGCCGCCCGCTGGCTGGTGGAAGCCGGCGCGGATGTCATCGTGGGCAACCATTCCCACGTGGTGCAGGGTATGCAGATTTTGGGCGGCGTGCCGGTGTTTTACAGCCTCGGCAGTTTCGTTTTCGATCAGGACTGGTCACGGGAAACCCAGCAGGGTGTGATGCTCACCCTTACCTTTGTTGGGAAGAACATGGTATCCTATGGCTACACGCCGGTGCACATCGACGGCGACGGCACCGTGCATCTTGCCCCGCCAGAGGAAGCCGAAGAAATCATGGCGCGCATCCGTGCGGCTTCCCTGCCCCCCGAAGACCTCCCCTAACCACCTATCTACCTATCCTTCCTAACCCATCCCTACCTATCCCTTCCCCGGAGCCAACCCATGTCTGCATTCTCATACCGCTGTTCCCGCTGCGGCGCGACCTACGCCGCCCACGAAGTCACCTACACCTGCCCCCAATGCAGCGGCAACCTGGATGTGCTGCTGGATTACGAAGCCCTGAAGCCGGAAGCCGGGCGGCTGTTCAGCGACCCGACGGCAAAAGAGCCTTCCCTGTGGCGCTACCTGCCCCTGCTGCCCGTGGGCGACCCGGGCGGCGAAGGCACACCCCTGCGCCGCGCCGGCTGGACGCCCACCTACACTCTGCCGCGCCTGGCGGCTTCCCTCGGCCTGCGGCATTTCTGGCTGAAGGACGAAAGCCCCAACCCCACCGCCTCGTTCAAAGACCGCGCCAGCGCGGTGGTAGTGGCTCGGGCGCGGGAAATCGGCGCGAAGGTGGTCATCACCGCTTCCACCGGCAACGCCGGGGCAGCCCTCGCGGGCATGGCCGCCGCCGTGGGACACAAGGCCGTCATCCTCGCCCCCAAAACCGCCCCCCAGGCCAAAATTGCCCAACTGCTGATTTTCGGCGCGCAGGTAGTGCTGGTGGATGGCACCTACGACGACGCCTTTGACCTTTCTGTAGCCGCCGCCGAAAAACTCGGCTGGTACTGCCGCAATACCGGCTACAACCCTTTCACCGCCGAGGGCAAGAAAACCGCCGCCTACGAAATCTACGAGCAGGTCATCCGCCCCCACAGTGTGGAACGCCTCAATGTGTTCATTCCCGTGGGCGATGGCAACATCATCAGCGGCGTTTACAAAGGCTTTTGGGATCTGCACCGCCTCGGCCTGCTGGAAACCATGCCGCGGCTGTTTGGCGTGCAGGCCGAAGGTTCGGCGGCCATTGCCAAAGCATGGGCAAGCGATAGCGACACCGTGGCACCGGTGGCGGCCAGCACCCTTGCCGACAGCATCAGCGTCGACCTGCCCCGCGACGGCTTCCGTGCCCTGCGGGCGGTGCGGGAAACCGACGGGGCGTACATCACCGTGCCCGACGCTGCCATTCTGGAAGCCATCGCCGAAGTCGGCAAGGTGGGCATATTCCCCGAGCCCGCCGCGGCGACCGCCTTTGCCGGGCTGAAGGCCGCTCTTGCCCAGGGACTGCTCGCCGCCGACGCACCGGTGCTGGTGCTCAGCACGGGCAGCGGGCTGACAGACGTCAAAGCCGCGATGGAAGCCGTGCCCGCCGCGCCCATTGTGCCGCCAGACCTGGAGGCGCTTTCGCGGCTGTTGGCGTAAAGTTGCCCCAAAAACAGGGTACGGGCGATGCTGAGGGCAATTTTCTCCGCGCGTTTGCCCGGGAAAGCCCCCCTCTCTGCTACAAGCCGGCAACACCGTCGCGCAACAAAAAACAGGGCCAGCGCTTGCTGGCCCTGTTTCTTTATGGGGAAACAGTCACTGGCAATTACCAGTGTCCTACAACAGGGATCCCCCCAGCCGCGAAGTACACGCTTCGCAAGTAGGTGCCATACATGGTTTTCAACACGAATTGCCCGCTGGAGTAATAAACACCCAGGTCAGTGCGATTTTGCAACTTCCAATCCCCTACTACAGGGTGCCCATTTTTCCCGAACCAGACCACCCGCACCAACGTACCGTAAGAGGTCTTCAGCATGAACATGCCGGTGTTGGGGAAGTAAACACCAATGTCATCCTTCCCGTCACTGTTCCAGTCGCCAGTAACCGGCTCGCCGCCTGTACCAAAATAGAACTTGCGCAGGAAAGTGCCATAGGATGTCTTCAACACAGTAGCACCTGTGGTGGTGTCATAGACACCGAGGTCTTCTTTCCCGTCCTGGTTCCAATCACCCACAATGGGGCGTCCATTTTTCCCAAACCACACATGCCGAATGACCGTGCCGTAGGAGGTCTTCAACATGAACATCCCGGTATCAGGGAAGTAAACACCGATATCATCCTTCCCGTCGCCGTTCCAGTCAGCAACGATGGGGTAACCACCCGTGCTGAAGTAGATCTTGCGCAAGAAGGTGCCGTAGGAAGTCTTCAGCACGACCACGCCAGTGTTGGGGTCATAAACACCCAAATCTTCTTTTCCGTCGTTGTTCCAGTCGCCGGCAATGGGGCGCCCGTTTTTCCCAAACCAAGCATGGCGAATCACGCCGCCAAGGGAGGTCTTCAGCATGAACATCCCGCTGCCGGGGAAGTAAACACCGAGGTGCGATTTGCTGAATTCGGGAATGTAGAAATAGTTGTCAATCTCGCATTCACCGTATTTGATACGGAAATAACCGTCTTCGCCCCATCCCGTGCCCCAACTGTTCTTGACAATCCAGTACTGGCCGCTGTCATCGTATCCGACGATGGTCACAGCGTGCCCGCCTCGATAAGAGCCAGACGTGTGCTCATACACCCCACTGGTGTAACTGTAGAAATCTTCATACACTTTCATCGTGGCGGTGACAGGCCCGAAGTTGGCGATGATGTACTTTGCTTCGGCTACGTCGGTCGTGCCGCGCCAATTGCTCAAATGCAGTGCGCGCGCGGCTGCATCTGAGCACAGGTTGCAAGAGTGCATTTCGTCGCTGTAAGGGAAACACTGCTCATCCACAACGCCCTGATCCACCGCCGCGTTGTAGGCTGCGGAGACAGACATGCCGTCGCTGCAACTATCGGGCTGTCCCACACAGAAATAGGTTTCCGCTTCCGAAAGGTCGGGGTTGAGGTTGTAAGAGTGCTGGTAAACCTT
>JALVOR010000261.1 GCA_027026295.1 Anaerolineales bacterium
CATTGTTAGACCTTGCCCCTTTCGTGCGGGGTGGAGAAGTGCTCGATAACTGGCAAACAGCACCGGTGGAGCATCGCGCCAGGGCATTGAGTGCAGCCCTGTTCCTGGCCGAGGAAGTGCCGGGGGCGCGCCGGGTTGTCAGATATTTGCTTCACTCGTTTCGCTCGGAGAATGAGGCCGAGGAGTTTCTCCTGACTTCCCGTTTTGGCGCTTATCCCTGGCGGGAGGAAATCAAGACAGCCATGTGTTTCCGCTGCGGACGCAAAAAGGCCGCCTGGCGGCAATTGCTTTTCCCGCCAGACACCCTCCCGGCGGCCTATCATTGGCGTTACGATATGCCCGAAAACCACGTCCCCCTTTGCCGAACTTGCAACGACTACACGCTGACGGCGGACGATGACATCCGCCGCATGTGGGGGCGGGCGGTGTGGGGTGTGCGTTTCGACGCCTGGGAACGTCTCCACCTGGCGTTTGTCCGCGGAACAATTCCCCGTTGGGACAAAGAGGCTTCTCCCCTCTGGCCACCGTCTTTCGGCGGGGAGGATTGGGCCTCGGGCGCGGGTATTCTGCTACCCCGATATCCTCGTCCGTATTCCGTGAAACGGTTGGCTATCCACAGGGACGCGGCGCACGCCCTTTTGGAGCGTTTCCGCCTGGTGCGACGTCGTCGTGAGCATTCCCTGCTTCTGCGGGTGGCGTTCCCGCAGAAACGCAAAACCGCGTCGTTTTCTGCGCGTTCCCGACATGCCTGACGCGTTTTTGCTATGATATAGCCGTTCTTGTCCGCAAATTTTCAGCACCGGTCGTCACTTTTTGCTATGATATGTTTTGAGCAAAAGGGTCAGACAACGGAGATTTTCAAATGGCTTTGCTGATTTTTCTAACCGCCCTTGCCGGGGCTGTCGTGGTCTTTGAGGTAATTTCGCTTCTTGCGCGCCCGCGGTTGACTTCCCCCATCGCCGTCCAGGTAGGCGAGGAGGACAAGGCAACCCAGGCAAGCGGCTGGTATGCCATTCTGGGCGTGGTGCTGCCGCGATGGTTCAACCCTGAACAGGCGCGGGGGCGTGAAAAGGTCGTTGACCTGCTCCGACGGGCAGGCTATCACCCTTACGGCTCCGTGAACGAGTTTTACGTCGGGGCAATGGCCGAATTTGGCAAAGGCATCGTGTATGCTGCCGGGACAGCCGCTTTGTTTTACCTGTTTGGCCTGCCGCATTTTCTCACCCTTTTTGTGGCCGTTGTCTTCCTCTGGCGGGCTTACCGTCTCCCTTACGCCCGCTTGCAGGCTGCCGCCAAACAGCGGGCAGAACTTATGCGTCCCAACATGCTGGCAGGGCTGGCCGAACTGGAAAGCATGTTGGAGGCCGGGGTAGGCGTCCAGGAAGCCTTGCGCCGCACGGCGCAACTGGGCGGGCCGTTCTGCAATCTGCTGGGGCTGCTGGTCGCCCGCCTGGAAGTGGAAGATGCAGCCCAGGCCCTGCAACGGGTGAAACAGCACATCCCCGACCCTCACGATACGAACATGGTGCTGTTCCTCCGTGACCTGGAGGACTACTTCCTCCGGCAACGCCCGCTGCTGCGAAGTGTGCAGGCCCTGCGGCGGTCGGTACACAAGGACATCGTGAACGCCACGATAGCCAGGGCAGCCAAAGTCAAGCGCACGGCTGGGCTTTTTGGCATTCTGGCCGTGATTGGAATGCTTATCTCTATCCTCGCCCCCGTCTTTGGAGGCGGAGGGCTGTAATCCCTTTACAGGAGGTTTCTCATGTTGTTTACCCGTATCAACCGACGCGTTGCCAATACCCTGCTGGATTTCTTCGTTGGCCTGGTTGAAAAAGCCCAGGAAGACGGCGAAGGGCAAACCTTTATGGAATACGGCATTATCGCCGGCGTCGTAGCCCTTGCCGTTATCGCCCTGGTAATTCAATACGGTGACAAAGTGGCGCAATGGTGGCACCGACTGATCAGCAGCATGTAGAAGTAGGAGCGAACCATGCAGAAACGCAAAGGGCAGCGGGGGCAGACAACGCTTGAGTTTGCCATCGCTGCACCGGTGATGCTTGCCCTGATTGCCATGATTTTCCTGTCCTTCATGTACCTGTGGCGCACGGCAAACGCCGACTGGGGTTTGTTTGCGTCCGGCGTGGCCACCGGGTCCTACGATGGTCCGCGCAGCACGGTGCCTATGCGTGGAATGTGGGACGACCTGCGTCCCGCATTTTCATGGGGACAGGAAGGCGAAAGTGTTTCGGCCCAGGTGGGCTTTAGCCGCAAGGTAAGCGGCTATCAGGGCATTGCACTGATGGAAGTCCACCGCGGGCAGGTGTATTTCCGCCTGTGGCGGTTCTACCCGGGTCCGGGAGGCGGCAAATGAAGCGCAAAAGCCAACGCGGGCAGGCCATCCTCGAGGCCGCTTTGCTGGCCGGTGTGATGTTCCTGGTGGCCATGTTGGGGTTGACTGCCGTGCCGCTGCACAGGGCGCACACAGCGGCGGTTTCTGCTGCGTATGCCTGCACCCAGTTCGTCACCCAGTACCCCAACAAGCCGGACGAAGCGGCCCGCATGGGGGCGGCGGAGGCGCAGCGCACGCTGCGCGGCAGATGGAGCGCGTTGAGAGGGGCTTCGTTCCGCCTTTCCGCGTTTCCGCCCCAGAAAGCGGGGGAGGCGGGGTCGTGCAGCGTGACCTACTCCGTCACCCTGCTGTTCGACCCGCTGGGCATTGGGCAGCACACCCGCACCCTGACATTGACCGGGAGAAGCGAGCGATGGAAAGCCGAATGGTGAAATTCATGCGCCGTCAACGGGGGCAGGTGATGGTGGCTGTGGTGCCCATCCTGGTTGTCCTCACCCTCATGGCGGGCTACGCGCTTTCCTACGGCACCCTGACCCTGCGGGCGATGCGCGTCATGTCCATTGCCGATGTGTCCGCCCACGCCGGCGCGATGGACGTCCACGTTCTGCCCAACGGCAGGGTAACGGGGACGTCCCGCGCCGAGCACACGGCGGCGGATTACTTCAGCCGCCAGGCCCCTGGTTATGCCCGTTTACAAAGCGTGCGGTGCGGCGTGACAAAGTTGGGACCCTACTGCGACGTCTCTGCGGTGGTGCATACCGATTTCGTCTTTTCCGCCTCGCACGTCGTGCAAGTCCGTTCCGTGCTGGCCTATGGCGCAACGCGCGGCGGCCAGTAATCCTAATCTCATGGAGGGAAGACCATGAAAACTTTACTCGATGCCTTTTTCTGGCGCGACCCCTACACGGGGAAACGCCGCCCGCGTGACCTCTTTTGGGGCACGCTGCTGGCTGTGCTGGCTGTGGTGATTGCAGGCGTTGCGTTGGTGGTGTTCAAGCCGTATTACTCGGCTGCTCTGCCTCCCACGCCCACCCTGCGCCCGCCTACGGCCACGCCCCTGCCGTCACCGACCTTTACACCCTCGCCGGTGCCTACGGCCACGCCGGTACCGGTGACCGAGAAAGACAAAACGCTTGCCGAGATTACGTCTTGCGACCCCAATCCGGCGAACTGGAAGATGGAAAAGATTTTCGGCAACTGGTACCGCATTACGGAGCCTTCGTGCGCCCTGACCGGCCTGGGCCGCGCCGTGGCGTGGCACATTGCCACTATCGCGATGGGCTACACCGCCGACGAAGCGGCCCAGGCGTTGGGGTATCCCGAAGGCACGTGGCCGTGGGCGCCCTCCCGCACCGGCTGGGTGATGTTCAAGACAACGGGGAAGGAAGGGTATGCGCCGATTCGTTTG
>JALVOR010000262.1:0-621 GCA_027026295.1 Anaerolineales bacterium
GTTCAGCCCTGAAGAAAGAGAACACGGATGACACGGATAATCACGGATGCACGCGGGTTTTTGGGATGCCAAGTGCACCAAATGACCCTAAGGCCGCCAAGAATCTGTGCCTTTCGGAGTTTTCTTGCGTAGACTCTGTCCGAAAAATATCGTGGTGGTGTCATTGTGAGCCCCCCTCGCTGCGCTCGGCGCAGGCTCCGGGGCGAAGCAATCCCCCCTTTTATCGGTTAGGAGACTGCTTCGGCGGGCTGAGCAATGACGAAGCCCGCCTCGCAGTGACACATCTGCAAAGAATTTTCGGATAGGCTCTTAATCTGTGCAATAGGTGGATGTTTTTCTGCGAATTTTGTATTCACCTTGCAGGCAACCGGAACAGTTACTTACAGCCTTGATTTTTTCCACCCTCACGAGGCGTCATGCAAGCCATTTTAGGTTTCCTTCAAACCTATCAAGTCCTGGTTTATCTGCTGTTGGGGGTGGCTTCCCTGCTCTACCTGCTGCGGGTGTTCAATGCCTGGCGGCATTTGCAGGATGCAATCTTTGGGTTGGAGCGGGAGCAATATGAACGCCGTCTGCGCCGTAATGCTTGGGGCATGGGGCTGACTTTTTCCCTTGCGCTGG
>JALVOR010000262.1:631-3760 GCA_027026295.1 Anaerolineales bacterium
GACGGTTTCCCTGCTTGCCACGCCCGGCACCGGCACGCCGGGGGAAGCCACCGTGGTGGCAGACACCCCGACGCCGATACCGCCGCCGCAGGTCAACGGCGAAGGTTGTGTGCCCGGTAAAATAGAAATTACCGAGCCGCAGCCGGGCGACACCCTCAAGGGCGAAGTGGATATTCGCGGCACGGCGCTGATTCCGGATTTTGGTTTTTACAAGGTAGATATTGCCCCGGTGGAGCAGGCGCTTTTCCTCACCATTTTTGCCAGCCACACGCCGGTCAAAGATGCGCCGCTGGTGGAAAAATGGAACACCGCGACCATCCCGCCGGGCGATTATGTGCTGCAACTGGTGGTGGTAGACAACACCGGTCAGTCATTGCCGCCTTGTCGCTTGCGCGTTCACATCGCGCCGCCCGGATAGCGAAGCCTTCGAGCGACGTCATCGCGCTGTGGGTTTAGCCGCAGTGCCAGGCTAACGATTATGTCCCTTTTCCAAATTCGTACGGGGCTTGCCACCGATGTGCCTTACCTCGTTCGGCTGGAGCACCACACGCTCACCGAAACGGTGTGGAAGATGCTGTGGGCTGAAAACGGCGGGGTCGGGGCAGTATTCCGACCGATGCCCTTGCCGCGTCCCCTCAGGTTGCCTTATCCGCGCAATTATGAAGCGTTGATGGACGACTGGCAGCGGCGCACGCCGTTGCTGGTGGCAGTGCACGATGGCCTGCCCATTGGCTACCTTGCCGGGGAAATCCGCTACGTGCCCGGCACGCTCTGGATTACCGACCTGGTGGTTGCCGAAGCGTGGCGGCGGCGGGGCGTTGCCAGCGCGTTGGTGCTCACCGCGGGCGATTGGGGCGTTGCCCACCAACAGCAGCGCATGGTGATGGAGTCTTCCTTCCGTAATGGCCCTGCTATTGCCCTCGCCGAGCATTTGGGTTTTGTCTTTAGCGGTTTCCATTATGGCTATTACGACGGCGGTGACACGGCGCTGTTCTTTGCCCTCTCGCTGATGTAGCGTTGACCATGACCCTGGCTTTTGTGCGTTCACTCAACCAGGTGCTTGCTGCGGGCATTGGCATCACGGCCTTTTCCCTGTGGCTTTACACCCTTACTTTTCACCTGCGTAACCGCATTACGCTGAGTTACGCTGCAATTTTGCTTTCCCTTACTGCGGCGTTTGGGGGTGAAGCATTGGGCAGCGCAGCCCGTCAGGTGCTGCTTGCCGATGTGTGGTACCGGTTGCAGTGGGTAGGGATCATCGTTTTGCCCGCTGCTTACCTGCATTTTTCCGATGCGCTGCTGGCGACCACAGGGCAGCCTTCCCGCGGGCGGCGGCGGTTGGCGGTTGGGGTTGTTTACGGCGTTGCTGCCGGTTTCGTGGTTTTGCTCGCAGCCGGGCGGTTGCTGGGGGCGTTTTTCCCCGCTGCGCCGTTGCCTTACCACGCTGCAACCGGCTGGACGTGGGTGTTTGCCGTTTACTATATTGGCATCACGGGCTGGGCGTGGGTAAACTTTGCCCGCGCTTATCGCCGCACCGTGGTGCGTGCCAGCCGACGCCGCATGGCTTATTTGCTGCTGGGGGCGTTGGCACCCACTTTTGGGGCTTTTCCCTATGCGGCCTTCCTCGGCACTTTGACCCGGCACGCACCGCTTTTCTTCTTGCTGCTGGCAACGGTGAGTAACCTGCTCACCACGGTGCTGCTTGTGCTGATGGCCTATGCGGTGGCGTTTTTCGGGGTGGCATGGCCCGACCGGGTGGTGCGGGTGCGGCTGTTCCGCTGGCTGCTGCGGGGGCCGGTGGCGGTTTCCACTGTGCTGGCGCTGACCACGGCGGTGCGGCGTGCGGGGGAGCATTTTGGCTATCCCTACACCGTGCTGGTGCCGCTTACCATGGTGCTGGGTTTTCTGCTCATAGAACACTTTATCGGTGCAACTGCCCCCTTGTGGGAATCGGTGCTGGCTGCCTGGAACGACAACGAGGCGCTTGCTTCACTGCACTACCTCGAAGAGCACCTTTTCACCCGCCAGGATTTGATGCAGTTTCTGGAAGCCGTGTTGGCAGCCCTCTGCGATCAGTTGCAGGTGCCGCACGCTTTCATTGTGGGGCTGGAACACAATGCAGTGGCGCTTGTGGCAACGGTGGGGAAAGGAACCAGTCTGCCTGAAGGGGTTGCGCGTACCGTGCTTTCGCAGGTTTCCGGCGGTGCGGGTTTGTTGCAGTGGGATGGCTATCTGTTGCTGCCCCTGCGTAGCCAGGAAAGCGAGGCGTTGATTGGTGTGCTGGGTTTCCCGCGCGAAGTGGAACTTTCGCCCGAGGCGCGAGGAACCCTGCATGTGCTGGCGGAGCGGGCGGTGCTGGCACTGGAATATTACGCCTTAGGCAGCCGCGCTGCCGAGGCGCTGCGAGCGTTTCAGTCGCCTGACGATTTCATCCCCCGTCTGCGGGCAGTGGCGCGCTATGACCAGCAGCAGGTGCTTGCCCCCCGCGAGGCGCTGCCGCCTTCCGGTGAGGTGGTGCAATGGGTCAAGGATGCGCTCAGCCACTACTGGGGCGGCCCGAGACTTTCCCGCAGCCCGCTGACCAGCCTGCAGGTGGTGCGGCAGGCCATGCAGGAACACGACGAGGACGCCACGCAGGCGGTGCGCTCGGTGCTGCGCAATGCGGTGGAACGCCTCCGTCCCGAGGGTGAGCGGCGCTTTACAACCGAGTGGCTGTTGTACAATATCCTTGAGATGAAATTCTTGCAGGGGCGCAAGGTGCGCGAGGTGGCGGCGCGCCTCGCCCTTTCGGAAGCCAACTTTTACCGTAAGCAGCGGGTCGCGCTGGAAGAAGTGGTGCGGGTGCTGCTTGAAATGGAAGCCGAAGCGCGCGATGTAACCGGGCAACCAGATAACCAGGTAACCAGGTAACCGTTCACAACATTATGTACACTTTCTTGCTTCGTACACGCAATATCCTGCTCAACGCTTTAGGCGTGCTGCTGCTCGCTGGGGCGGTGGTGCTCATGCTGGCATGGGCAGGGCTGACCCGCGGCATCTGGGTAGATGCCACGGTGGCGTTCCTGCGCGCCGGACTGGGGTGGGGGCTGGCGGCGTTGGTGCTTGCCCTTGTGTGGGGGGGCGTGTATG
>JALVOR010000263.1 GCA_027026295.1 Anaerolineales bacterium
CGCCTGGCCGACGTGGTATTCCGCTTTCGCTTTTTACCATAACCGCATGTTCGGCGGGCTGTTCATCCTTGGCCTGCTCCTCGACACTTTCTTGCACGTTTGGGCGCCGACTTTCTGGCCCATGCCGTAACGCACTTTCACGGAGGAAACACCATGGACACCGTTTTGCTTTCCCGCTGGCAATTTGCCACCACCACGATTTACCACTTCTTCTTCGTGCCCCTGACCCTGGGGCTGGTATGGTTTTTGGCAGTGGTGGAAACCCTGTACGTTTACACCGGCAACGAAACCTACAAGCGCATGGCGCAGTTTTGGGGCAAGTTGTTCCTGATTAACTTCGCCATGGGCGTGGTCACCGGGCTGGTGCAGGAATTCCAGTTCGGTCTGAACTGGTCGGAATATTCCCGCTTCATGGGCGACATTTTCGGCGTGCCCCTTGCGATGGAAGCCCTGCTTGCCTTTTTCATGGAATCCACCTTCCTCGGCGTGTGGGTTTTCGGGTGGGGAAAACTGCCCAAGAAACTCCACGCGGCGGTCATCTGGCTGGTGGCGCTTGGCTCGTCGTTCTCGGCGCTGTTCATTTTGCTGGCCAACGGCTTCATGCAGCATCCCGTGGGCTACCGCTTCAATGAGGCGCTCAACCGCCTGGAACTGGTGGATTTTGGCGCGCTGGCGGCCAACCCGCGCGGCTGGCTGCTTTTCGGGCACGCCATCACCGCCGGGCTGGCAACGGGCGGCTTTTTCGTGGTGGGCATCAGCGCTTACCGCCTGCTGAAGGGCGAGCACGTCGCCTTCTTCCGCAAGTCGTTCCAGGTGGGGGCGGTGTTTGCCATTGTGGGCGCGAGCAGCGTTTTCTTGCTCGGCCACACCCAGGGCATCTACCTGCTGGGAACCCAGCCCATGGCAGCGGCGGCCTCGGAAGCCCATTACGAAACGGCAAACCCCGCGCCCTTCAAAGTGGCAGCATGGTTCGACGCCAGCGGAAAGCGCGAAACCTGGAGCCTGGAAATCCCCGGCTTCCTCAACATGCTTTACCTGCCCGAAAAGGTGGGCACGATTCGCGGCATCGACGACATCCAGCAGGAATACGAAACCCGCTACGGCCCCGGCGACTATGTGCCGCTGGTGGCGCTGGATTTCTGGATGTTCCGCATCATGGTGGGCGTTTGGCTGCTGATGATGGCCGCCGCGGCGTATGCCCTGTATCTGTGGTGGAAGGGCTGGCCTGAAAAGGGTCAGAAGTGGCTCAAGTGGCTGGCGTGGAGCATCACCCTGCCCTACCTCGCCAACACCGCCGGCTGGCTTCTGACCGAGACCGCCCGCCAGCCGTGGGTGGTGCATGGCCTGCTGCGCACCGAAGACGCGGTTTCCCCCAACGTCACCCCCGGCATGGTGCTCTTCAGCCTGATTGCCTTTGCCCTGCTTTACGGCCTTTTGATGGTGGTGGATGCCCGCCTGCTGCTCAGGGCGGCCAAAACCGACCCCGCCGCTGCGCTGCATTCCTGAGGTTGCCCCCTGCCGGTTTCCCGCAGGGTGTGGCATAATAGGCACACGGCGTGACCGCCGCGGCGGTCGCCGTCAAGACAGACCCGTATTTTCCCCCCTTTGGAGGTTCCCATGTACGAAGAAAGCATCAAACTGCTCAACAAAGCCGTGGCCGACGAACTGGCCGCGGTACATCAATACCTTTACTTCCACTTTCATTGTGAAGACCAGGGCTTCGAGTTGCTGGCCGGGCTCTTCATGCGCATCGCCATTGAGGAAATGGGGCACATTGAACTGCTGGCCGAGCGGATTATCTTCCTCGGCGGCGACGTGGAAATGGTGCCCTCGGCCGAGGTGAAGAAGGTTCGCGACGTCGCCGAAATGCTGGAAATGGGCATGGCGATGGAACAGGGCAGCGTGCGCGATTACAACGTCTGGGCCAACGAGTGCGCCGCCAATGCCGATTCCGGCTCTAAGCGCATTTTCGAGCAACTGGTGGCCGACGAGGAGCGCCACTACGACCAGTACGACAACGAACGGCAAAACCTGGCG
This sequence comes from Anaerolineales bacterium, assembly GCA_027026295.1. Lineage (GTDB taxonomy): Bacteria > Chloroflexota > Anaerolineae > Anaerolineales > DRMV01 > DRMV01. Next base: position 2,038 of record JALVOR010000263.1, read on the forward strand.
CGCTTCGGCGACCGCTATCTGGCGTTGCAATCCATCGAGCGCAGCAAGCGGGTAGCGGCTTCCGGCGGGGCAGCGGAAGCATAACCCTGGCGTTCACCCAGCCTCGTGGGTTGAACACAACGACACGCCGCGGCAATCCACTGCCATCGGCGTGCCGTTTGCTTCTTGGGAACAACAGAAACCGCCCTGGGCTACCGTAGCGAAAATGCCACCCAAAGGGGATAGTGATCCGAAATACGCCAGGAAAGCGCCTGTCGGCTCAATGCCTGCGATTGCAGGGCAGTCCTGCTAAAATCGAAATGTCCAGCGGTCAGGTAAGGAAGGGAAAGGGCTGGCGTGTTGCCCTTGCCGGTAAACCAGGCAATCTGGTCGTAGAACTGGCTCAAATCAGGATGTTTGGGATCGCTGAACAACGTGCGGGGTACATTGTGGAGTCCCGGCGGCACGGTCAGGCCAGTGCTCACAAAGGCATCATAAAGCGCATCACCTCTGCGGTCAATGTTGAAGTCGCCGAGCACAATAAGGTTGTGATGCCAAGCGTTGATTTGGCGAGCCCAGTCGCCCATCCATTCCGCGATGGCCCGAATTTCGGGCAACCGCTCGGCTTGCGTGCTGCCATAGCGCACGTGCAGGGTTACCAAAATGAAGGTGCGCCCTTTGGCGCGAAAACTCACAGCATAGGGGGTACGGGCAAACTGCTCGCGTAATGCATCAGGACCAATGCGCTCACGCCATTCTTCAGGCACCACCAGTTCCGCCGCCAGGCCCGAAGGGGTCACACGCCTTAAGTCAAAGACAAAGGCCATGCGCTCTGCGTTGCCTTTATGGCCACGCGAAACATCGGTAAGCAACAGCCCCCATTGAGGCCCCAACACCTTGAGCAAATAGCGCAAAGCGCGAAGGTTGCCCTTGACCTCCTGCAAAGCAGCCACATCAAAGCGGGAAATGATCTCGGCGATAGCCAGCACCGACTGGTAATCGCGCTTTGGGGAATCATCCTCGCCGGCCTGCCACTTTTTCGTGACGCTGGCGAAGGCGCGCAAGTTCCAGGTGGCAATGAGCAAATTGCGGTCCACAATGCGCGGAGGAATTGCCTCGTCCAGCGCGGCACGCAGAATCGCCAAATCTTCCCGCACTTGAGGCGGCGGAGGATCCGTAATACTGGGGGGCTTACGGCTTTCAGGGGACACAGGGGGGACCTCCTCAGGCTATGAAAGGACAAGACACAGCCAAGCCGCTGTCACAAAGCGGCAAATCCATTGACGCATACTGTAAAAACAGTGTAAGGCGCATTGGGGCAATTGTCAAACGCCTTGCAGACCGAGATGGCTATACGAAACGCCGCTTGCAAGGGCACACGCGGGCGCAACATGAGGACGTCTTTTCCCCAAGGCGCTGCTGCCAGGCCCTCTCAACAGCGGGCCGGGGCTGTCAGCCCTGCCAACCAGGGCCCTCCTACGGAATGGGATCGCCGCCCGTTATAGCACAACCCTCCAAAAATTCACCCAAAAGATCTCCCGTAAACGGCGCACCGCCCACGTCGTAAACCCACATAATAGACATTATCACGGTTTAAGTAGGGACAGGGTCATAGTGCCAGGGTCTGAAGTTCAATCGGAAGTTGTGCAAGCCACAACAGGTTTCCATGACTTGGTCGCGGAACCAGTTACGGAGTTTGTCTTTGACGATGCGATAACGCTTGACACCGGCAATAGCATGTTCC
>JALVOR010000264.1 GCA_027026295.1 Anaerolineales bacterium
GCCGTGGGTGGGGCAGAGACGACCATCGTGCCGCGCACGCCAGAGGCCCGCCCCCACGCATCCCACACCGTGATGGTGATGGGGTACTCCCCGGCATGGGCATACGGCCCCGAGTCCGAGTACCAGCGCGTGTTCCATTTTACCGCCACGGTTTCCCCGTGCCAGCCGTTTTCCCAGCGCCAGACCCGCTCGTGCGAGGTCCCCGGTTCCCAGATGCGCACTTCCAGCCGGGTGACCGGCACGCAGCCGTAGCGTACCGAGATGTGCAGCGTCTGCCAGAATCTCCATTCGTTCCCGCCAGGGGTCACCGCCAGCCCCGGCCCGGCGTTGTTGATCGTCACCTGCCATCGGGCCTGGCGCGTCTGCCCGGCGGCGTCTTCCGCCCACACGGCAATGGTGTGCGGGCCGTCGGCCAACAGGCCGGTGTCCTTAGACCATCGACCGTTGGCGTCCAGCGTCAGGGGTTCCCACGCGCCGCCGTCGATCTGCAGGGCGGCGGAAGCCACCCCGCTGACGGCGTCGGTGACCGTGCCCTGCAGGTCGGCATGGCAGGAAGCCGTCCCGCCGCCCCCGCCCAAAGTGATTTCCGGCGGGGCGGTGTCCACTTTCACGGTGGCCGTGGCGGTGGAAGTCCATCCCGCGCCGTCTTCCACCTGCGCAGTGACGGTGTGCACGCCTGCGGGCACGGTGAGGCGGCCGTTTTGCCATGCGCCGCCGTCCAGGGAAACCTGCGCCGACGCCACGCCGCTGGCGGCATCGCTGCCCGCGGCCTGCGCCGTGACGGGGGAAAGGTACCAGCCGTTCTGGCCGCCGGGGGCGGGCAGGCCGACCGATGCCTGGGGCGGGGTGGTATCCAGCCCCACCTGCCGCTGCACGGTGGTCACGTGGCCTGCCACATCAGTAGCGCGGAAGGTCACGGTGTGCAGCCCTTCGGCGGTCAGGGTGAGGGGCAGCAGTTGCCATGCGCCGCCGTCCACCGCGGCTTCCAGCGAAGCGACGCCGCTGGTGGCGTCAGTGGCCTGGGCGTTCAGCGTGACCGGGCTTTGCACGTACCAGCCGTTGCTGCCGCCTGCCGGGGGGAAGTCGAGGGTCACGGCGGGGTTGTCGGCGTCTATGCGGACGTCCATCTGCCCCATGAGGGAAGTATCGCCGTAACTGGAAAGCGCCCAGTAGGTCAGGTGGTGGCTGCCGCTGCCGGAAACCGGCACGTTGCAGGTTGCGCCCTGACAGGCGAAGGTTGCGCCGTCTAAGGCGCCTTCGATGCCAATGATGGTGTAGCCCGCAAGGGGTTCGCTGCCGGTGACGGCGACCACGGCGCTATCGCGGCACCAGCCGCCGCCGCTGTTGCACTGCAGCTGGGCCGCGACGGTGGCCGGGGGGAGCGGTTCGTCGTGGCAGGAATCTTCGACCTGGAGGTAGGGGAGGCCGTTATCGAGGTCGGTGCAAATATTGTTCTGGGGGTCAGTGGGGCAGCGAAGCGCACCGGGCGTGCTGGGCTGGTCGCCGCAGGTGATGTCGTAGGAGCACACATATTGGTGAAGGCCGTTGGCGACATAGAAGACGTTGTGGGGCGCGCCGCAGACCTGGTGATGGCGGTTAGGGCCGATGTAGTTGGCGCGGGCATGATGGGCTATGGCCAGACTCGATGCGAGCACGAGCGCGGCTGCCAGGGCAGCCAGGTAGAAATTCCCCCGACGGCATATGCGAAAGACTTTCATTATAGACCCCTGTCGAATGTTCGGCGGTTCCCTCCAGTTGGATAAGCCGTGGGTAAATTATAAGCGGAGGCTTGCGAAAGGTCAAACAATTGATAGCAATTCCCGAAGGGCAAGGCTTGTCGCGAGCAAAAGCCGCTCAGGAAGCAATTCCTTTTGTTCGTCTTCTCGAACATCAATGCCCCTGCCTGCAAGCAGGGGCTTCCCCTGTAAATAAGAAACTTCTTTCACCAGTGATGGAAGTCAGTGCACGCATTCAAGCACGCGGCCTGCCCAATTTCATCGCCACGAGGCGGTTCATGCTTACGCCCATCTCGGCCGCCTCGATAGCCAACTGACGGTGTTGTTCGGGGGGAATACGTACCTGGAACTTACCGCTGTAACGCTTCGTGGAAAGTGGGGTAGGAGGCGTCTCTCCATTGGCCTGCATATCGGCCACTACATCTGCAACCAGTTGGCGGATGCCCTCTAACGCTGCTTCGGGCGGTGACGCCAGCCAACTCAAACTGGGGAACTCGGCACAAAGCCCCACGTATTCCCGGTCTTCCTCAGACCAGAGGATGCGATAGGTATAGCGGTCCTTTTCTAACATCTTGCGCTCTCCTTTTTGGGGTTCCGCCGCATCTTTTCAACGAGTGTGTCAATATTCTTGCCCACGCTAAGACGGTATCACTAATGGCACCGCCTGTCAAGATCGAACACTCAAGAAAACATCCGGCGTCCGCCACATGAAGAACGAAGAAAAAGCCAACAAAAACAGGCCATCGATTTACCTTCGCACAATTGTTGTACTACACAGGCTGTATTTCGTACTACGATAACATCCCCAAAAGGGTGTTATCGTAGTACAATATACACATGAGTCCGTCCGATATTCATCCCCGTACGCCAAAGGTTCGCTTCCTGGAAGAAGTCGTCCAGGAGGTTGGCCCTTTGTTCACCCATGAGGAAATCTGGCCATTGGCCGCTCGGTTGGGTTGGTCTCGCCGGCATCTCTCGAAAGTGCTCAGTGCGCTCAAGGCGGCGGGGGATATCGAGTTTCTCAAACGAGGAGTTTATCTGGTCAGGTCTCCGCTGTTTGCCGGAGAGGTTCACCCCTTTGCCATTGCCACCACCCTGGTTCGGCCGTCGGCAATCAGTCACTGGTCGGCCCTCGCTCACCACGGGTATACGACCCAAATACCTTCGATGATCCAGGCGTCCACACCTCGGAAAGTCGTTACCCCTGAAATGCGGCAAGGCCGGTCTCGGCGCCCTCGCGGGCGGGCCGTCTGGCGGGCGGCGGATTTGGAAATCGAATACATTTCCGTGGCCCCACGGCGGTTTTTTGGGCACCAGGATGTCTGGGTGGACCGCTGGCACCGGGTGGCCGTGACCGATGCGGAACGCACCGCCCTTGATCTTATTGCCCGCCCGGATATTTTCGGCGGCATCCCGGCAGCCATTGAAATCCTGGAAGATGTCCTGCCTGCGCTGAATTTGAACCGCCTGATAACCTACACTCTGAAGTATGGCGAGGGGGCCACCATCAAGAGGATGGGCTGGGTTTTAGAACACCTCGGGGTGTCAATGGAGACCCTCAACCCTCTCAAGACGTATCCGGTGTCCACCTATTACCGCCTGGACCCCCAATCCCCATCAAAAGGGCGGCCCAACAGCACATGGCATGTCCGCGAGAATTTACAAGGGGGGAGCCATGTCCGGGATTAGCGGCGTGTTGCGACGCTACGCCAGGGATCGAGGCGTGCGCCTGGATGTCGTCGAAAAGGACTATGCCCTAAGTTATCTGTTGGCGGCCATTGCCGACACGCCTGGGCTGGGGGACCACCTCGTTCTCAAAGGGGGAACAGCCCTAAAGAAATTGTATTATGCAGATTATCGCTTTTCGGAAGACCTGGATTTTTCAACTCATCCTCACGGCCCTTTGGAAGAGTTGCCTGAGAAAATGGCTCTGGCAATCCAGAGAATGGAAGTTCTTTTACAAGAGCGAGGAGCATTCGAGGTATCCTATGAACCCTTGCGCCTCAAGCATCCCCATCCTGG
>JALVOR010000265.1:0-8088 GCA_027026295.1 Anaerolineales bacterium
AGTTTAGGAGTTACGCAGTTCCTTCCCTTTATGTCACCGCGAGGTGGTCGTAGACCGCCGAAGCGGTCTCCTCCACCGTCTGGGAGATGGCTTCGCCGCCTATGGCGGCTCGCCATGACATGAAAACGAGCGCTTCTACGAGCAACTGCGTAAGTCCTAATGTGTTAGAGATGTCGTCAAACTACGATGCGATCGCCTGGGTATATCACAGATACTGGGGGCCGTTTTCGGTCAAACGCTTTATGCCCGTCCTGGAACGTTTGCTGCTTCCTCACTTACCCAAGGAAGCACAAATTTTGGATTTGGGCTGTGGCACAGGGAATCTGGCGCGTGCGCTCTGGGAAAAAGGGTATCGTGTAACTGGCGTAGACGTGTCGGCTGGTATGCTGCGTGAAGCCCGTGAGGTAGCGCCTGAGGTAAAATTCGTTCAACAAGACATGCGGTTTTTCAAACGGTCTAACTCTTTTCATGCAGTGATTGCTTTATTTGCAACGATGAACCATTTGGTGAGCGAGGAAGATTTGCAGCGGGTTTTGGAGAATGTGAAAGAGAGTCTTGTAGGGGATGGTTGGCTGGTGTTTGATTTCAACACAGCAAGTGGATTGAGCAGGCGATGGCAGGGGGGCGAGGCAGTGGTGGAGGAAGACATGGTGTTGATTTCACAAGGGCAGTATGACGAAAATGCTGAGATAGCCACGAGTACGATAACGGCCTTTCGTCCCCAAGGAAGGCTGTGGTTGCGAAGTGACGCCGAGATCAGGCTGCGGGGTTATGACGAGGAAAAAATGAAAGAATTACTGGGTTTTATGGGCTTTGATGAGGTGGCGATGCACAGGTTTGTAGGAAAAGCAGGCCAAGGCCGGGTGTTTGCCGTTGCTCGAAAGCCTGTTTGTACCTAACCCCGCGTGCATCGGACGCCGCTTCGCTGTGGGCGAGCCGGGTTGGTCGGGCAAAAATCCCTTGCCCGCCGTGCCGATGACGCCAACGTTGGGCAAGCGTATGTTCATGTTTGTGTTTTTCAAGGAGGTGTGTTTTGAATACGACCCGTATCAACGCGCGAAAAGTGCTTTATGCTGTTTTAGGGGCTTTGTTCCTTGCGATGATGAGTTCTGTCATAGCGAAAGCGTCCATGGCGGAGCAATTGTTCTCCGCGGGGGACGTCTTTTTTGCTTCCCACTATGATTGCTATGCTCCGGGAGAAACCATCGTTCTGGACTTTCGAGGCTTGCCGGGGAACCCGAACGACTGGATTGGCCTTTACCCCAAGGCATCCTCTAACGATTGGAGCAACGTGCTCGCCTGGTCGTTTACCAATGGCTCCCAGGCGCTCGACTCCGGCCCCGGCCCCACCGAAGGGAGCGTTAGCCTGCCCGGCTTGTCGGAAGGGGACTATGAGGCCAGGCTGTTTTACGATAACTCTTTCGACCTGCAAGCGGTGGATGCGATAAGGGTATCTTATTCCTGCGCTTCTATCCAGCCAAACAAGGATGTGTACGCACCTTATGAGCCGATTGTCGTGGATTTTGCCCATCTCCCCGGCAACAGCAACGATTGGATAGGCATTTACCCCAGAGATGCTTCCAATGATTGGGAAAACGTCCTTGTGTGGTCTTTTACCAACGGGTCACAGACTCTGGATGCCATGCCCGGCCCGATCAACGGGAGTGTGACGCTGAACGGGTTGCCGGCCGGAAGGTATGATGTGCGTTTGTTTTTCGACAATGGTTTCGATTTACAGGCCGAAGTGGAGATTGAGGTAGCCGAGGGGCAGCGTACCTATGGCCAGTCGTTGGGCAAGCCCGTCTCGGTAGAGACTTACGTGGACGGCGCGCTCTATTACCCTTCCGACATCTCCACAGAGAACCCGACGCCGGTGGTGCTTTTCGTCCCCGGGTGGGGGTCGCAGAATGCCTCGGACTACGAAAGCCTGCTTCGCTTCGTGGCGAGCCAAGGGTATACGGCTGTGTATGTGCGCGACCCGGCGCAGTATAGCGCGGATACGTTGATCGAGCGTTTCGAGAACCTTGTGCTTCGAGACGATGTCCTCCCTTATCTGGATACGACCCGGTTTGGGGTTGTAGGACATTCATCCGGCGGGGGCATGGCTTTCACCGTGGCTTATCACTTCCTCCAAAAAGGATGGGGAGGCCGGGGAAAGTTTGTGTTTGCTATGGCACCGTGGTTTGCATTCGGTATGACGGAAAATGCTTTTGGGAATTTGCCGGACACCCTCGATGTCGTAATTCTGCAATTCGGCGATGACATGACCACCGACCCGAGGATTCCGCTCACGATCTACGGGCTGCTTTCCAGAGTGCCTGCGGAGAACAAAGACTATGCCGTCGTTCTGGGCGAGGGGCATTCTTATCCGACCGGCGATAAGCCTTTTGATCAGATACAGGGTGTGCTTAGGCCGCTCGATGCCCTGATGGACTGGACGTTCAACGGTCGGGAGGAAGCGTACAGCGTTGCTCTGGAAAACGGCAGTGACGATCCCGTGGAAGCGGGCATTCAGGAAGTACTTCCCTCCTCTTCGTATGAATACAAGTGCTACGCTGAAGGCAACGACGCTTTGGCAGCGGCTTTAAGCCGCGATGGAATAGATTATTGCCAGCCGTGAGGGCGATGAGGTCTAACGCCGATAGGCCCACCGATCATCGGTTTAACTAAAACGTGGAAGGGTAGGGGAAAGGTCATCGTGGCAGTTGTCAGGGCTGTGGAAAAGTGTGTCATCAGGGCGCAGTCCCATTCACTTTTCCACAGCCTGAAACCAATCGGAAAATCTTTCCGACGGCTTCAATGACGACGTGATCTGAAAGGGAGGAATGGTCGGCAGCCCAGCGCGGGAGTTGGCCGTTGGGGGCTGGCGAGGGCGGAAAAAGACTTTGCCGTTGCGGCTGATGCTGGCGGTGAGAGCGTAGTGCTTGTGAGTATCAAAAGCGATGTGACGCGCGCTTGCATCAGAAGCAAGAATTATGCTACACTCACCATGGGTGAATTGGGGTGGCATCGTTGGGCAAGAAGCAATACATGCCGATACGGGCTTGAAATCCCGGGCGAAAATTCAACGGGCAGCCAGGTAACCTGACTGGTTGACGAAAAGGAATGCGCTCCCATAGGCGTGGATGGCCTCTCCAGATGCTCCTGCCTCGGCAGGTGTCCTCGGTGCGAGTCAGTTGCTGTCAAGGATGTCACCACTACGCCCCAATCACGGTTCTATTTTAGCAGCCCCGCGTGCATCGGACGCGGCTTCGCTGTGGGCGAGCGGGGTTGGTCGGGCAAAAATCCCTTGCCCGCCGTCGCGGACGGCGCTGCCGTGCCGCTGATGCCCGCGTCGGGCATAGCCAAAAGTCGTGTTCCGAAGGGTAGCGGCAGAGACGCAAGAGGGATAATGGGAGGGGAAACGGTGAAACGCGTTGCTTTAGCCGCATTAGGTGTCGCGCTGGTGCTCATTGTCCTGTTGGGTATTGATGGCCCGATGTTGCTGATTTTTCCGTTATGGATATTCACATACCTGTTCAAAGAGCAATTGGAGAACATTCTTGGCAAACTGCCGGGGGGCACGGGTTTCGTAGTTGCAGGGGTCACTTATGGGATGTTGATCGAGATATTTGCCATCGTGAACAATCTTGACCGACCAGTGAGAGAACGAGTGCTTTTGGACGGAGACCCGAAAAACGATCTGATATTGGGCGTGCTGTATTACACGTTTGTCATAGTCAGTTGGTATCTTTTACTCAGGAAGGTGAGGTTTTCGGAAAGAGAAGTGTTTTTCATTACAGGGATTTACGGAATCATTGTTGAAGAGACCGGGCAGGTGGTGCTAAGGATGTTAGAGCAGCCGGTTATGGGGACGCTGTATGCCATCCTTGTGATGTTCGTGTATGGGTTGTTTCCAATGCTGGCGTTGATGGTTGCCGGAAAGCGATTTCCGGCGGACAGGAAAAAGAGCTCTGTTGGGATGTATGCATTGGCAATGGTTGTCTTGTTCGTGCAGTGTGCATTGTATGGCAACACGGTGTATCCAATGTTGAAGGCAATTTTGTAAACAATAGGCAATGCTTAACCAGGCATTCACTTGCCTTGCCTTCGGAGGTTGATGAGCAGCAAGTTTGCCAGCCGTGATTCTGGTGAAAGTTGTTCGGATTGCCAGAGACGGGGAACTGGACTTGCTGTTGCTCTGCGGCTTCGGCATGCGCCATTGGTATGTTTGTTCCTGGCGGGGGCTGTGCCCCATTGAACGAGTCAACGAGAAAAACGGTGTCCAACTGATTGTCTATTCGGCTAAACGAATTTATAAGCGCAACGATACGCTACATTTTCGAGTCACAATACGCAATGCTTTGAATGCACCCGTTGTTTTGCGCTCAGCCGAGGGATCTCGTGGCGAGCCTGCTGTTTCAATTGTGTTGGGTTTTGGCAAGACCGTTCTTTGGCATGAGCAACATCTGGATTTGGCTTACCAGGAAATTCCTTTGCTTTTAGGGGAGGGAGTGGTCATTGAGTTCCATCTTTCCCCCGATGAATGGGAGCCTGCTGGGATAGAGCGCTGGTGGATTTTAGTAAGGTCTCGCATTAACGTTTTTACAATGGGTGATCCTCCCCAAGAGTTCTCGTTGGGGAATACGCTTTATATGCGCGTCAGTGCTGGAGGCTGAGGCCAGATGGAGCGGTGGATGCAAATGGGAGAAGGACCTTTCCCAGAGAGGGGTGCAGCAAAAAGCAACGGAAAAATTACCGCGCTTACAAAACCGCCGGCTGGTTTTCCGTGGGACAGGAAGAAAATCCCGCTTAAGGGGGTATTATGGTAACAATTTAGTATAATTTAGGTATAATTTGGGCTACAATATAAGTAACATCTCTTCCTGCGGGCTTTCCTCATCGCTCTGCATCCCTCCCTCGAAAAAGACGGAAAGCCTGAAAGAATGTATCCGTCCCCAAACAAGGCGCCACGGGGTTACGCTGCGCCATCATCCCTTGCCCCTGGAATCGACAGGAGATTCCAAGATGGCCCAAGCCAGTCATTCCTTCCCTACAATCCTCTTCGATGCCCTGCCGGATGCCGCTTTCGTCCAATCCGTGCAGGGAAACGAAGCCGGCAAATTCGTGATGGTCAATCTCGCCGCCTGCGAATTGTACGGCTATACGCCACAGGAATTCTTGCAGCGCGGTCTGAGAGACCTCGACGCGCCAGAAGCCGCCCAGGAAACAGAAAAGCGTTTCCAATTTCCGGCTCTCCGCCGGGGGGAGACGGTTACTTACGAAACCACACACATTGCCAAAAACGGTCGACGTTTTCCGGTGGAGATAACCGCAAAAATCATTGAGCACGAGGGCGAAGAAGCACTCCTTGCTACCGTACGGGATATTACAAAGCGCAAAACGGCCGAACAGATTGCCTTGGGGAACGAGGAATACTGCCATCTGACATTCCAGGCCAGCCCCGCTGCAGTGAGTATCACTCGCTTCTCCGATGGCGTGGTGGTGAACGTCAACGAAGCGTTTTGCCGCATCAGCGGTTACCGACGCGAGGAAGTGCTGGGAAAACCCGTTACCGAGATGGACATTTGGGGAAACCCGCGCGACCAAGCGAAAATCATCGCCCAGTTAGAGAGAAATGGGCGGGTAGAAAATTTGGAAATTACCTTTCACGCGCGAGATAAACGCCCCATCTCGGTTTTGCTGTCTTCCCAAATCTTCACGTTCAATGGCGAGCCGCACGTGCTGAACATCGCCAAAGACATCACCAGCCTGGTAACCACGCGTGAAAAACTAAAATCCAGCGAAGAACTGTTCCGCAACATTTTCAACGCCAGCCCAAACGCCATCACCATCAGCGGGCTGGAAGACCAGCGCTTTGTGGAGGTCAACCCGGCTTTTACCCGGCTGACCGGCTACACGCGGGAAGAGGCCTTGGGGAAAACCGCCAGGGAACTGAGGCTGTGGAAAGACGAAGGCACCTGGGCAGGTGCCCGGCAACTATTGGAGGAGCGCGGATCCCTGCCTCCTCGCGAGGCTGTCTTCGTGCGAAAAGACGGCACCTCCCTTTCCGGTTTGATTTCCGCCACCATCATTGAACTGGACGGCAAGCCTCACGTGCTTTCCATCGCCCACGACATCAGCGAAACAGAACGCGCCCGGCAAATGCTCAAAGAGCGCGAACAGACGCTGCATGCCCTCATCAATGCCACCCCAGACATCATCTGCCTGAAAGACGGGGAGGGGCGCTGGCTGGAAGCCAACAAGGCCGACTTACAATTGTTCGAACTGGAAGGCGTAGCATATCGCGGCAAAACAGACATCGAGTTGGCAGAATACACCCCCTTCTATCGCGAGGCTTTTCTGACCTGCGTCACGTCCGACGAAAAAGCCTGGGAAAAAGGCACCCTCTTCCGGAACATAGAAATCATCCCGCGGCCAGATGGCAGCACCCGCTATTACGACATCATCAAGGTGCCTCTCTTCAATGAAGACGGCAGCCGCAAGGGGCTGGTGGTCATCGGCAGGGATGTCACCGCAGAGCAGCAGGCCCGCCGCCTGGCCGAGACCATCCAGCAAGCCAACCAGGCGCTCGCCTCTTCGCTGGATTTGCAAACCGTCCTCGATGCCCTGCTTTCTTACCTGGAAGATCTCGTCCCTTACGATAGCGCCGCCGTCTTGTTGCGTCAAAACGCAACGGAATTCAAAGCCTTGCATATAAGGAAATACGCACGGTGGGCTAAAGCCGAAGAAGCCGCCGGAATCACCTTCGATATCCGCACCAAACCTCATCTGAAGCGCATCGTAGAAGAGCAGACCAGCGTACTCATCGACGATACGCGCGAGGCTCCCGGGTGGGAAAGAATTCCCGGCACGGAACATGTCATTTCCTGGTTAGGCGTCCCGTTGATCGTCGGTGGCGAGGTCATCGGGTTGTACTCGTTGGACAAAACCACCCCCAACTTCTTCACGCCCGAACACTTGCGCCTGGCAGAAGCGTTAGGGGCACAGGCTGCCACGGCCATCAAAAATGCGCTCCTCTACAAAGAGGCCCATCAACGCGCTCAGGACTTTGCCATCCTGTACGAAGCCGGCCAGGCCCTGGCCGGGAAAGCCTCGCTGGACATGGTCTTCCGCGACATCGCCCAGTATGCCTACCGGCTTCTAGGGAGTGCCGGCGTCAGCGTTTACCGCTACAACCCCGCGGGGCGAAACCTCCAGATCGTGCTGAGCACCCATCCCGCCGTGCCTCCTGGTACCCGCCTGGAACTGGGTGAAGGCATGGCGGGAAAGGTTGCACAGACCCGGCAACCCATGCGTGTAGATGACTACGCCACCTGGGAGGGACGCTCTCGCCAATATGAAAAGGTGCCCTTTGGCGCCGTCCTGGAAGTTCCCTTGCTCTATCGTGAAGAACTCGTCGGGGTACTATCTGCCTTCGAACAGCCCGGCAGCCCGCGCAAATTCACCGAGAACGATGAACGCCTGCTCACCCTGTTTGCCACCCAGGCAGCAGCCGCCATCCACAGCGCTCGCCTGCTGGAAGAAACACGCCAGAGGCTATCGCGCACGCAGACCTTGCGCCGTATAGACCTGGCCATCGCAGGGAGCATAGACATCAATGTCACCCTTAACACTGTGCTGGACGAGATCATCAACCAACATGGCATTGATGCGGCCAGCATTCTGCTGCTCGAACCTAACACCCTTCTCTTGGAATGCGCCGCCCTGCGCGGCTTTCGGCAGGAAGCCTTCAAAGATACGCCTTTGCGGGTCGACGTGGGCTGGCCCGGCAAGGCCATTTTCGACCGGCGTGCGCTTTACATCTCTGACATACGCAAATACCCTACGAAAGATCCGCGGAGCGACCTGTTCCTCTCTGAAGGATTCACCGCCTACCGGGCCTTGCCGCTCATTGCTAAAGGCAAGGTTCAAGGCGTGTTGGAAGTCTTCCTCCGGGCACCATTCGAAGAAAACGACGAATGGGACGAATTTCTGCTGGCGCTGGCCAGGCAGGTGGCCATTGCCCTCGAAAACAACGCCCTCTTCCGCGATCTGGAGCGCGCCAATCTAAAACTTTCCTTGGCCTATGATGCCACCATCTGGGGA
>JALVOR010000265.1:8098-11067 GCA_027026295.1 Anaerolineales bacterium
ATCTGGGGATGGTCGCACGCCCTCGATTTGCGCGACAGGGAAACCGAGGGGCACACTCAGCGTGTTACCGAAATGGCTTTGGCGTTGGCCCGTGCCGTTGGACTGGAAGGGGAAACCCTGCTCCACATCCGCCGCGGGGCTTTGCTGCACGACATCGGCAAAATGGGCGTGCCGGACGCCATCCTCCACAAGGCCGGACCGCTCACTGCCGAGGAGCGCGCCATTATCGAGCAGCATCCGCAACTGGCCTATAACATGCTCTCATCCATCGAATATCTGCGCCCCGCACTCAATATCCCGTATTGCCACCATGAAAAATGGGACGGCAGCGGCTACCCGCGCGGCCTGAAGGGGGAAGAAATCCCGCTGGAGGCGCGCATCTTCACCATTGTGGACGTCTACGATGCCCTGACCAGCGACCGCCCTTACCGCAAGGCTTGGTCGAAAGAAGAAGCCCTGGCTTACATCCGTGAAAATGCGGGAAAACACTTCGACCCCAAACTGGTTCCCGTCTTCCTGGCCCTCTTTGGATAAAAAGGGAAATTTCAAGGGCCGCGGCTTGGGCTGGGGGGGAACTTGCTCTCGATGACAACCTGCCCGCTTACGCGGCTTTTGATGGTCACGGTGTATAGGGAATGAAGCGAAGATACACTTCCTTGTAAAAATTGCCATCCTTGTCTGCCACCCTGAGACAGAAATCCTGGGGGCTGTCACGCTTCTGGTTCAGCCACTCGTGCGGGAAATCTACCGAGAGTAAGCCGCTCACGCCGGAGATCCTCCCTGAGAGCGGCATGGCACCCAGCGGGTCGCAGGCCCCGTCACCCTGGCGGGGAAGGAGTGCGATGATCAGGTTTTTCGACATTTCTTGCAAGTCCTCTGTACCGGTGATCCCCGTTGCCTTCGCAAACCCATATTCAAAATGCAGTTCATAAAACCCGCCTCGGGGTTCCTGAACCGTGATCATGTCACCATCACTCAGGAAAACTGGTGAGACGGTGTCGTCTAACAGGTTTGGGAAGCCGATGATTACCCCCTCGTTGACGAATTCCTGATAGCCATCGGGGAAAGTCTTCTGGGTGTGCCCCTGGTATTGGTTCTTCAGGCCGTGCTGCAGATAGAATTCACCCTGGAAGGAGACCTTGCCGGCGCGGTCGACAACCCGGTAAACGAAACCGCGGACGTTGCCCAGTTTGGTGTAAAGTTCATCCAGAGGGACGGTTACACTGAACTCATACTGGCCGAACGAATCGGTCAACCGGTCGAGCACGAGCGCGTGGCGCGCCGAACTGCTGTCATCGCACCGGTAAATCTCGACCCGCCAGCCCGAACTCAGGAGACCCTTGTAGAACGGTCGCCTGACTTTCGGGTACAGGTCTACGGCGATGGAAACCTCCTCCTGCCCCATGTATACTTTGCTGGAAACGTCCAGGGCCAGCGTGGAAATGTCCAAAGTGGGGGTGGGCGTGGGCGTCAGGATGCGGACGGCGGGTGTCGGCGTGCTGTGTTTCTGGGGGAAACTGTTTCGCGCAGCGTCGAACTTCAGGCCAAAATGTGCCTCGGCCTGCTGAACGATGTTGGCCTCGATTGCTTTGTGAGGAATGGGCGGGGAATGGAATAATAAAGGCCAAAGATCTTCAGGGAACATCTCGCGAATGCTCGAAGCCCATTTTCTCCCCGGCTCTGGCGTCTGTACCTCGACCCGCCAGCCGTTTTCCTCTTTCTTCATGGTGACCACCGCCGGCACATTGCCGCCTCCGCCTTCTATGAGTTCCCCATGGTCGACGTAGAACACGCGGTCTTCGACGTACAGATAGGCCTTGATGAGGCCGTCTGCTGTTTTTTCCGGAGGTGCGAGCAAGGCGTAGGAGAAAAACCGCTTCCCCCTATACGGTGGCCGGGGTCCCAGCCGCTTTTCCAGCGCGAGTTGGATCACCTGGGCTAATTCTTCGTCTATGTCGGTGGGCAAAAGGTATTTGCCTGCCCGCTTGTCCGCTTTGAGGGTCATCGTCAAAGCGAAGACCGTTGGGGGAACCGTTCCCGAGGGTAATGGTGTGCTGCCGGGCGTCGCTGTTACTGTGCCTTGCACCGCCATATTCGTGGTGGCAGTATGGGGGTTCGCCACGCCCTGGGTGCACCCCAGTGTAACGAGAAGCATGAACGCCAGCCCGGCGAAGAACTTTCGGTTGGGGGTGGGTCTTTTGTCCATGAGTTCCTCGCACCTGAAGGTTGGGCAGAAACGTTGGAGCGGTGTTTGCAGTGGATTGTGTTTGGGGGCGCGGGGTAAGTTTCTGCCGCGGCAGCAGAAAGGCTTGGAGAACGCCGCGGGCCTCGATTGCTTGCTTTGGGGCAGATGCCTCCGCCGCCCGTGCCCTCTTGTTTCGTGTTTTTATTATGCCACACCCCTTGCGCTTTGCAAGCGGCTGTTTTGCGAGGGCGTCAAGGGGCGGACGTTGCTGTGGACACAGGATGCCCCAGTATCTGGCTCACCTGCGCCATGATGAAATTGACGTACGCTTCCGAACCGTAGTAGCGCAGGTGGATGTGGTCTTCCACGAACCATTCGGGGTGCTGTGCGGCTAAGGCATGCCAGTCGATGAGGTGGGCTTGCGGCCAGCGTGCCACGCCTTCAGCAATGACGTTGTTGATGTAGTCTTCCCAGCGCACAGCGGGGCGACGGACGTTCATGAAAAAGACCTGCTGCACCCCGTGGGCGAGCAAGGTTTGCATGGCGGCGTCCATGGTTTCGGCGTCGTAGGGGGCGTTGGTGCCCAAGTGGATGACCACCACAGGGGCGAGGCGGCCAGTGGCCTGCATTTCGGGCACTAAGGTTTGCAAATCTTTCAGCGTGCGTCCCGGCAGAGCGTCCACGACCACCTGGTTGCCCCACGGTTTCCAGAATTCGAAGGTCACGGTCGATTGCAGCACCGAATCGCCGATTACTGTGAGGGCAGGCCCGGTGGGGGTAGGCG
>JALVOR010000266.1 GCA_027026295.1 Anaerolineales bacterium
GGGCGCGCGGCGGGGTGGCGGGGGGGTGGGGGGGGTAGGGGGGGGCGGGGGCGAAAGAGGGCTGCGGATCCCACGTGGTCGCGGCGGCGGCGCTGGCAGGGGTGAGGGTGCGAGGCGGGGCGGGTACGGGTGTTGCCGCCAGGGTAGCAGCGGGTGTTTCGTTGGGGGCGGTTGTGGTTGCCTGGGTGGCGGGGTTCTGCGTTTGCACAGCGGCGGGTGTTGACGCCCCCTGCCCGCAAGCAGCGATCAACAAAGCCGTAAGCGCGGTTGCAGCGAGGAGGACGCGCCATTGTCGCATTTTTATCACAGTGATTGGCTCCTTCCGGCGGAAATTGTGTTGCATGTCCCATTTTACCCCGTCATGGCACAAACCAGAGTTTGCATTTCCCCCCAAGGCGGCGACTTGGCTTTGGGAGAGCAGGCTGCGAATACCGCGACATGGGGGCTGAGCAGCCGCGAAAAGAGCGAGGCCGACTTATCCTGTGTCGGCCTCGCGGTGCATCGAAGCGAAGAATGGCTTACTCTTTTACGGCGCGCCGTGCGCGATCCACTGCCAGAGCAAAACCAGGCCGTCCTGATCTGGGTGCAGGGGATGGTCTTCCCGCTGGGGCCAGAACCACAAGGGGCTGGCGCCCGGTCGGCCGGGGATGACGGCCGGGCCGTGCACCCCGCCTTGCAGCACGCCTTCCCGGCGGGTGACGTCCAGGCCGCCAAAACCGTGACGCCCCGCATGGCAATAGCCGCACTGCGCCCTCAGCCAGGGGCCGACTTCCTGCCAGGTGGGCGTTTGGCCGCCTGCCGCGGCCATGGCGGGCGTAGGCGCTGGCGTGGGCACCGGGGTCTGGTAAACCACCTCGTGCGCCAGTTCGGGAATGGGCGGCGGCGCGGCACGGGCTGTGGCCTCGGCAGTCACAAACCAGTAGGTGCCGGCCAGCCACAACATGGCCAGCACGGCATAGCCCACGCCGAACCACAACCGGCGCTTCCGGCGCTGCATTTCCGGAACCCGGGGCGGCTCGGGGCCGCGTTCCAGATAAAGAGGATGCTCTTCCCGCAATTCCTCTTCCGTCAGCCGACCGGTAAACATGCTCTTGTTGAAATGCCTGAGGTGGACGTGGTAGGTGTGCCAGACCAGCACGGCCAGCACCGCCAGCACCGCCTCAGAGCCGTGGGCGATTTTGGCCGCCGGAATCCAATCGCCGGGGAAGACGGAAGAAGCCAGAATGGGATTCCAGAGGAAGAAGCCGGTCACGATCATGACCAGCGTGCCCCAAATCAGCGCCCAGTACTCCAGTTTCTCTTCGAAGGTGAACCAGCCCTGTTTGGGCCTTTCCCGGCGGAGGCCGAGGTTGTAAAGCAAGGTGTTCAGAGCATTGGGGAAATCCCGGCGGGAAAACCAGATGCTGGGGCGCTTGCCGAGCACGAAAAGGTCGTAGCCCGCCGAACCCAGGTGAACCAGCGTGACCAGAATGAGCACCACGGCCGCGACGTGATGGACGAGGCGGGAAACCTCGATGCCCCCGATGAGGCGGAAAAACCAAAGCGATATGCCGGCTTCGGGGTATTTCTGCGGCAAGCCGGTGCAGGCCAGGGTGACGAAGGCCATGACCATCACCCAGTGCTCCAACCGGCGCAGGAGCGGGAAGCGAAGAACCACGCGTTCGTTCATGATTCACCCTCCCCTTTGCGGCGGCGCAACCGTCGGAAGGCGTCGGCCATCACGAAAAAGGCCATGCCGCCAATGGTCAGCGGGATGACGATGGCATAGAACCAGTGCACGAACGTCGCCAGCGGGGCGCGCTTCCGGTCGGGCGGGTAATGCCCCAGCCACGCCTTGGGGAAGTTCAGCGAGCGGGCGTTGGGGTGGCACCGCTGGCAGGTGCGCAGCAGGTTGGCCTGCATCACCGGGCTGTTGGCGTCCGTGGGCGGGAGAATGTCGTGCACGCCGTGGCAGTCCACACACACGGGCTTGTTCGTCTGCTGGTCGGGATACAACTTCTCGAAGATGAGCACGGTCTTGCCATGGAAGTCGCCGACGTAAGTGTCCATCACGTGGGTGCTCAGCCCGTACTTTGCCATCAGTTCCTTGTCGGCATGGCATTTGGCGCACACTTCGGGCGACATCAAGTGGAAGGTGGTTCGATAAATCGGCCCCGCGTTGGCGTGGTTCTGATGGCAATCCACGCACGTGGGCACATCGGGGTTGCCCTCTTCCATCAGGGCCGCGCCGTGGACGCTTTGCCGGTATTTCTCATAAATATCCGCATGGCAGCGGCCGCAGGTTTGCACCACCGCTTGCGGATGGCCTTTCAAATCCACCATTTCGTGAGCGCCGTGGCAATCGGTGCACAAAGCCACGTTGGGGTTGCCTTCCCGACCGGCCCGCGCATGGTCGCCCTGGTCGTACTTCTCGGCCTCGTCTTCATGGCAGCGGCGGCACGACTGGTTCATGCCCGCCAGCCAGGCCCGCCACGTGGCCGCCGTGACCGGGTGATGGGGGTAGCCCTGGATATCCTGATGGCAGTCCACACAGGCGACATCTTTTTGCCCATGCGCCGAGGCCCGATAGGCGGGATAATCCACGGTGAGGTCGAGGGGCGTGCCATCAGGAAGGGCGGTGCGCAGGCCGGATTCCTGGTGGCACACCAGGCAGTTGGCATCCGGCACCTTCTCGTCCCCCTGCTGCAACCGGAGGCTTGCCTTGCCAACCTCCGGCTCGGCCTGACCGTGGGCCGAGGCGCTTTTCCACAGCAGCCCCCCGCCGAGCATCAGCAGGAGGCCGACCCAGCCTAAAAGCCATAAGACCTTCCGCCACTTCTGTTCCATGAGTATGCTCCTGGGCGCAAGGAGGGGGTCTTGTTGACCACGCTTTGCCTCCTCCCCTATCCTCTTCGCCGTCCGTCCTTGCCGACGCACGCAAGTGGAAAGAGGAAACAAGCATCAGGCAGCGCAGACCACCCACAACCGACATGAGCAACGGGGACCGCCGTGTTGTTGGCGGTCCCCTACGGGTACAAGGTTTACGGATTGCCGCCCATGCCGGGCAGAGGCTCAGGCATCTGATCCTTGCTCAGTGGCTTCAGGTAGAGCATTTGCCAGAGGTCCACGCCGGTCTTGGCGAATTCCCACATGGGTTTGCCGTCGTCCGTCCAGCCGCCGATGGTGGCGAAGTCGAACTGCAAGGCATCCTGATAATCCGGCGGGATGGGAATGACAGTCTGGGTGTAGGTCATTTTGTTCTCGTTGGCATCCCATTTAGTGACCGTGATCTTGCCCGTCTCGGCATATTCTTTGACTGCCGCGTTGGCGTGGCACTCGGCGCAGATGGCGTTCACATCCGGCTTGCGGATGCTGTGGTCAAAGTAAGGCGCCAGAGCGATGAAGGTCTGACCCTTGTAAATCACGGGCATGATGGTGGCTGTGGTGATCTTGCCCTCGTCGTTCACGCCGAGGAACTTCCAGTTGTTGAAAGCGCCATAGGCAACTTTCTTTTCTTTCTCTACCTCGGTGTCGAAGTGGCAGTTGTAGCACACCAGGGTGTTGTTCATGTGGCAGGCGGCGCAGTCCATGTCTTCGTAATGGGTTTTGTGGGCTACGTTGTCTTTGGGTAGATCAGGACTGGTATGGCAATCGGTGCACTCCACCTTGATCGCCCCTTCTTGGAGCGAATTAGACATTATCACGGTTTAAGTAGGGACAGGGTCATAGTGCCAGGGTCTGAAG
>JALVOR010000267.1 GCA_027026295.1 Anaerolineales bacterium
TCGCAGTGACACATCTGCAAAGAGTTTTCGGATGGGCTCTAAGCCCAAAAATCTGCCAAGGAGGAGTAAAATCAAAGCAAGGAGACGCCGAAAATGAACACACCATCGTTTCGTCTGGTCAGCCCCTCCCCGGAAGTCGAAATCTATCTGCCCGACGGGCGGGTGCTGGAAGGTCCGCGGGGGGCGTCCGTGGGCGCGTTCCTGGAAACCATCGCCGATGAACTCCCCGCCCCGCTGATGGGCGCAGTGGTCAACAGCGAACTGCGCGAACTGACCTACCCCATCGAGATGGAAGCCAGGGTCAGCCCGGTCACCCTGGCAGATTCGGACGGCATGCGCATTTACCGCCGCTCGCTGGTCTTCCTGCTGGAGGTCGCCTTCGAGAGCCTGTTCCCCGGCGGCCATCTGGTGGTAGATCATTCGGTGGTGTCGGGCGGCTATTTCTGCCGCGGCATGCCCGCCCTCACAGCAGAAGACCTCGCGCGGCTGGAAGCCCGCATGCGGGAAATCGTAACGCAAGACCTGCCCATCACCCGCGGCGAAATGCCGCTGGACGAGGCAATCGCCTACTTCGAAGCACACCGCCACGCCGACAAAGTGCGCCTGCTGCGCCACCGCCAGAAAAATTACCTCACCATCTACCGCCTGGGCGATTTCATGGATTATCACCACGGCTACATGGTGCCTTCCACCGGTTACCTGAAATGGTTTGCGCTCACCGCCGCCGACGAAGGCTTCATTTTGCGTTTCCCCAAGCGGGAAAACCCCACCCAACTGCCCCAGCCGCTGAAATATTCCAAACTGCTGACCACCTTCCGCCAATATGGCGAATGGCTGCGACGGCTGGGCATCGGCAGTGTGGGCACCCTGAACGAAACCGTGGAAGCCGGGCGCATCCGCGAGGTGGTGCTGGTTTCCGAGGCGCTGCACGAGCAGCACATCACCGAAATCGCCACCCAAATCGCCCAACAGCGCGACCGGGTGCGGGTGGTGCTCATTGCCGGGCCTTCGTCGTCGGGCAAGACCACGTTCTCCAAGCGGCTGGCGGTGCAGTTGCTCACCCAGGGGCTTTCCCCCTTCCCGCTGGAACTGGACAATTACTTCGTCGACCGCGAAAAAACGCCCAGAGACGAAAACGGCAACTACGACTTCGAGCACATCGACGCCCTCGACCGCGAGCGCCTCACCAACGATGTCCAGCGCCTGCTCCGCGGCGAAGAAGTGCAACTGCCCCACTACAACTTCAGAACCGGGCGCAGCGAACCCGGCAAAGTGCTGCAACTCAGCCCCGACCAGATCATCATCATGGAAGGCATCCACGGCCTCAACCCGGCGCTGCTTCCCGGCATCCCTCGCGAGCGCACTTTCCGCATCTACGTTTCGGCGCTCACCCAACTCAACCTCGACTGCCACAACCGGGTTTCCACCACCGACACGCGCCTCATCCGCCGCATCGTGCGCGACGCCCGGGACCGCGGCTACACCGCCACCGACACCATCGCCCGCTGGGAAGCCGTGCGCCGCGGCGAAAAGCGCTGGATTTTCCCCTTCCAGGAACACGCCGACGCGCTGTTCAACTCGGCGCTGGTCTATGAACTGGCGGCGCTAAAGCCCTTTGCCACGCCACTGCTGCTGCAGGTGCCTTATCATTCCCGCGCCCACATCGAAGCCAAGCGGCTGCTTTCCCTGCTGGAATGGTTCGTGCCCGTAGACACCTCGCTGGTGCCCGATGACTCGTTGCTGCGGGAATTCGTCGGCGGCTCCATTTTGCGCGATTTCCTCGTGTGCTGTGCCAACCTCGAAAGAAGGAGGTGAGTTCCCATGACGGCGCTGGCCGATTTGCTCGACAGCCTGACCGCCGAAGGCAAACTCTACGAAAAACTGGAAGGCGGCAAAGTGCGCTGCTTAGCGTGCGGGCACCGCTGCGTCATCAACCCCGGACGCCGAGGCGCGTGCAAAGTGCGCTTCAACCGCGAGGGGAAACTGATGGTGCCGTGGGGCTATGTGGCCGGGCTGCAAGCCGACCCCATCGAAAAGAAGCCCTTTTACCACTTCATGCCCGGCTCCGACGCCCTCACCTTCGGCATGCTGGGCTGCGACATGCACTGCCCCTTCTGCCAGAACTGGCTGACCTCGCAGGCGCTGCGCGACCCGGCTTCCGACATGGCGGGGCGCTTCGTGCGTCGCGTGACGCCCGAGACCATCGTGCAACTCGCCCTGGAAAGCGGCGCAAGCACCATCGCTTCCTCTTACAACGAACCCCTCATCACCATCGAATGGGCTGCCGACATCTTCCGCCTTGCCAAACAGCATGGCCTGAAAACCGTGTTCGTTTCCAACGGCCACGCCACCCCCGAAGCCCTGGATTTCATCGCCCCCTACCTCGACGGCTACAAGGTGGATTTGAAAACCATGGACGCCCGCGAATATCGCAAACTGGGCGGCAATCTCGAAGTGGTGCTGGAAACCATCCGCGCCGCGCACGCGCGGGGCTTGTGGGTCGAAGTGGTGACGCTCGTCGTCCCCGGCTACAACGACAGTACCGACATGCTGATGGAAACCGCCCGCTTCGTGGCTTCGGTTTCCCCCGATGTGCCGTGGCACGTCACGGCCTTCCACCCCGATTACAAGATGACCGACCCGCCCGCCACCTCGGTGCGCACCCTCATCAAGGCGGCGGAAATCGGCGAAGAGGCCGGGCTGCGCTTCGTTTACGCGGGCAACCTGCCGGGGCACGTCGGCCCCTACGAACACACCCGCTGCCCCCATTGCGGTGCAGTGCTCATCGAGCGCTGGGGCTATATTTTGAAGCAATACAACATCACCGCCGAGGGGAAATGCCCCAAATGTGGTGCATCCATCCCCGGCGTGTGGCCGAGGGACCTCAAACGAGTGCGCTTGGGCGGGCCCGGGATGCCGCGATGGATTTGGTAGCCATGAAGCAGGCGCACAGTTCCAGCAACGGAAAAGCGCGGAGACCTGGCATGACAGGGGCAGAAAAACACAGAAGACATCGAGAAGGCGCAGAAAACGTGATTACCTACCCCGCGCCGAAAACAAGGTTGACAATCAATATTTCAGTGACTCTGCCACGCCATGAAATAACATCACAGTTTGCTCGCCCTCACCTTACCCCCGCTGCGCGCCCCCTCTCCTCTCCCAGTGGGAGAGGAGAGGGGGCTGAGCCGCCGCCCTGGGGGAGTGGTGAGGGCGAAAAGCCACTGCTTTGGCAACGAGAGACTCGCAGGGGCAATTCACTCACCCACCTTGCACCTTGTCGCGTAGCAGGTAGGCAGTTACCAGAAAACACAGAAACAGGACATGAGGCGTTGCCTCGGCAATGCGCAGCACCTCAAAGAACACCGCGCCCATCCGTGATTATCCGCGTCCATCCGCGGGCTGCTTTCCCAGGCTGAGCGGAACACAACAAAAAACCTGACAGGTTTTGACAACCTGTCAGGTCTTTTGATCGTGCTTGGGCAATGGGGGAATTACCCGCCGGGATGGTAGCCGGTGTCGATGCTGCCGTCGAGCAAGCCCTTGCGGATTTCGTCCAGTTTGTCTTTGATGTCCTGGGAAATCTTGCTGTCGAAATCGTGGAAGGGAGCCAGGCCGGTTTCACCAAAGTAGTTGCCGTTGGGGAATTCGCCGCTCTTGGCTTTCTGAATCAGGTCGAACACGCCGGGGGTGATCAGTTTCATCGCGCTGCTGACCAGGCAGGCGTGCGCTTCAGGCACGGTTTCCCACTGGTCGGTGTCCACGCCGATGCAGTAAACCTCTTTGCCGGACTTGGCAGCGGAAGCCACCTCAATGAGTGCGCCGTTGCCGGTCTTGCCGCCAGCGCCGAAGATGACGTCAGCGCCCTGGTCCATAGCCTGCTTGGCAGTGGTAGCGCCCCATTCGGGGTCGGTGAAGGCGTTCTCCAGGCCACCGGGGTGGTAGGTGGAGATGGCCTTGATGTCGGGGTTGATGTACTGCGCGCCGTGTTCGTAGCCTTCCTTGAAGGCAACAACCGGGGGTACCAGGTCGGTGCCGAGCACCGCGCCGATGGTGTTGGTCTTGGTCAGCATGGCTGCCAGGGCGCCAGCCAGGAAGCCAGCCTGGTCTTCGTGGAAGATCAAACCCGCCATGTTGGGGATATCGTTGGACTTGTCGTCGTCCAAAGCCCAACCCTGGAACTGGTCAACGCCGATGAACTTGATGTCGGGGTATTTCTGCGCCATCTCGTCGGTGGCCTGCCCCAAGGCAAAGCCCACGGTCACGATGACGTCGTAGCCGTCCTGGGCAAAGAGTTCGATGTTGGAAGCATAGTCTTTGGCGTCGGTGGTTTCGATGTAGTCAATTTTGTCGGCCACGCCCTTTTCCTGCGCCATCTTCACGCCTTCCCAGGCCGACTGGTTGAAGGACTTGTCGTCGATCTGGCCGACGTCGGTCACCAGGCCAACGCAGAAGACGTCGGGGCTGGAGCAGTCGAGGTCGGCAGGCGCTTCGGTGGGCGCTTCGGTAGCGGCGGGCGCTTCGGTGGCAGCAGGCGCTTCAGTGGCCTGCGCTTCGCCGCCGGTCTGCGGAGCGGCGGTGGGGGTAGCTTTGGGGCTGCATGCAGCCAGCGCCGCAGCCACAATCAGCAGCAAGGCTAAAAGAACGAACAGTTTCTTACTCATACTTTCTCCTCCTGATAAGGAAAGGGATTACGACGGCACAAGTATAGCCGTTTTTGCGCGTTCCAGCAAGCAAATATCACAAAAAGGGTGCAAGCAAATGCTGCAGAAGCCTGGTTTCACCCCCGCCCCGCTTTGGCACGCCGCCGCCCGCTGTTTCACCTCTCTCCCAGGGGGCTTGCCCCCCAACCGTGCAAGACGGCCTAACAAGCCATCTCCGGAGACGCGCTTTACCCACGCGGCTGCTGTGCCCGCTTCTTTTTGTTATCTACCCCGCTTCTTCTTCGATGGGTTCCACCGTGGCGTGCAGAAAATGCACAGCCCCTTGCGAAGGCAAGAGGTCGATGACTTCTTTCACCCGATAACGGCGCTCTCGCAAAACAACGATATCACCCACTTGCGGCGGAGTTCTTTGAGACAAAATCGTTCCCTCGTTGGGCCGTTGAGGGACGACGTAACTCACTTTGTAAATTGGCATGACAGCCCCCTTCCTCCTGAATACGGTCAAATGGTGCATGGTGCAACTCGCTCCGGCAGCATTCACCTACACGACGCTCAAATTATGGTGTCGCATCTTGAAGCCCAAATCGGCAGCCACGTTGCGCATCAACAGGTAACCCAGCCGGGCGTCTTCCTCACACAGGTTCAGCAATTCGTCGCGATCGAATGCCAGCAAGCGGGTGGGGGTCTGCACTACTTCCACCGTAGCGGAATGGGGGCCGCTGTCAACCAGTGTAATCTCGCCAATCAATTGTCCCGGCCCCAAATAAAGCAACGACTGACGGGTACCGCCTACTTCCACCTGCACTTGCACCATGCCTTCCAGCACCACAAACACTTTGCCATCGTGCGTGCCCTGAGTCACCAACACGTCGCCTTTGCTGCGGGTTTCTTCGCGCCCCAAAGCGAGCACGCGGGCAACGTCTTCATCGGAAAAGTTGTGGAACAAAATACACTGGCGGGCAATTTCGATCTCAACCATGAATACCTCCCGTTTGCAGAAAGGCACCGCGAAACGCGGCAGCCTGTTTCATTGTTTCAATCTTCTGTCGGTGCCAGCCCCAGCCGGCGCGCCTGGTCATAGGTAAGCACATCGGGGTTGATGGCCTGCCCCGGTGCATCGCCGTGCGAAAGCGATTCCCAAAACGCCTCGGCTTCCTCCGGGGGCAATTCCTGCTCCAGCAAACGCAGAAGGGCATCGCCAGCGGGCATTTCGTCCTCCGCAACCGGTTCAAGGCTCTCGCTGGCAGGGACAGCAGCCTTGGTGCCGGTTCCGGTAATGCCCAGCCTTTCCATCTGCGTTTGCAGGCCATACACCGTCGCGCGTATCTTCTGCCCCAGTTCATCGAACGAGACTTTTTCACACGGCGCTTTGCAGACCGTCAACAAGACATATTGGGCGTTAATGGTGGAAAGATGTAAAATATAATCTCCGACATGAAAATAGAAATGGTTGTAGGGTGCACTGTGGAAGATGTGCGCCAGTTTGACGCCTGTGGCATGCAACGACAACAAGACAAGCAATGCCTGCTGCGGCAAAACACTCTCGCCCAGCGACCCTGCCTGCAAGGCAACGTGCCCGACCTCATCCAGCAATACAACCGCGCGGGCATCCAGCCCTTCCCGCAAATCGGCCATCAGGTCGCTCATGCGTCCTACAACCTTTTCTTCCTCTTCCCGGTCGAGCGCAGGTTTGGGCGCATCGCCCAGAATGCTGTCTACCAGCCCGAAGGAACGCTCCAGAGCATCCAGCAGGTCGGCCAGTTCCAGCGGTTTGCGAAACCAGCCGTCGGCGTCGACCGATTTGGCGGCTTCCTGCACTTTGTCGGCTTCCTGCCCGGAAATCAGAAAAATTTTGATGTCCGGGCGGCGTTCCCGTAACCGCCGCGCGACTTCCAGACCGTCCACCCCCGGCAAACGCAAATCCACAATGGCAAGGTCAATTTCGCGATGGCGGGCTTCCAACATCGCCTCTTCACCTGAAGGGGCATCGACGGCAACAAAGTTATCGCCCAAGCCATCAATGGCGGTGCGCAACATCCGGGCAAGTTCCCGGTGATCTTCCACAATCAACACCTGATACGTCTTTTCTTCCACTACACCCATCCCAACCCGTCTCAGTCTGACGCCAGCGGCGTTTCGCTCGCGTGGGCTTCGTAAACTTCGAGCATTGCCTTTGCCGTCAAGGTGACGAAGACTTTGATTTTACGCAACATCGCCACCCATGCACGCGGCGATGGCGCATTGGACTCCTCAATGACCGCCAACACGGCTTCCAGCAAAACATTGGCAAAAAAGCAAAAGGCCGACATCGCCTCTGCCATGCTCAGGCCGTTGTGCCGCCCACGCAGGGCATACTCCTCTCCCAGCGAACGCGCTTCCACCTGCACGGTTTCCTTGTCGTTACTGATGAGGACATTCCACAAAGACCGCAGCATCATCTGCCCACCACGGGCATATTCTTCGCGGGCTTCCGGGCTGAGTTTCTGGTACCAGGGCTGCTGGGCAATCAGGCCGTTATCGGCGCGCGCCCGCACCTGTTGCAAGGTGGCTTGCACGAAATCGTGTGGCACGTTCAACTCGTTTTCCTGCTGCTTGGTCGCCATCATCCACAATTCCAGTTCGTCGCGGCGAAAACGGCGATGGCCACCGCGCGTGCGGTGCACAGGAACTTTGCCCTGATTCGCCCAGATGCGCACCGTGGAAGGGTGAACGCCCAGAATCTGGGCAACTTCGCTCAGTGTAAGCCATTCTTTTTGCTGCCAATGCATAACGGTAAGGTCTCTCCAAAAGAGGATGACCGCAACCTTTCAGCCGCAGCGTCGGCGGCAACGCCAGGGCCAAACGGTTACGGAGGTTCATTCTGGAATAAGCATACCAAAAAAATACAAAAACTTCAATTGTAAATGTAAGTTTCCCCAATTATGCCACGAGCGAGAGCGCCCAAAAGGCTGCTCTCGCTCGTTCGACGACACCATCAGTTTTGCCGGTTGGCTTCCATGTGCTGGCGCACCAGTTCGCGCCGCAGAATCTTGCCCACAGTGGTCTTGGGCAGTTCAGTGCGGAATTCCACATGGGTGGGCACCTTGAACTTGGCAAGACGCTCGCGGCACCATTCCTTGACCTCTTCTTCGGTCAGCGCAGCGCCGGGTTTGGGCACCACCCACGCCTTGACGGTTTCACCGCGGTAGGGGTCGGGAATGCCCGCCACGGCCACTTCTAAGACGTCGGGATGGGCAGTGATGACTTCTTCAACTTCGCGCGGCCACACCTGATAGCCGCCGGGCTTGATGACCTCTTTCTTGCGGTCTACGATGTGGAAGTAGCCGTCTTCATCCATGTAGGCGATGTCGCCGGTGTAGAGCCAGACTTTGCCGTCTTCCCGCGTGCGGAGCACGTTGGCTGTTTCGGTAGGCATGTTGTGATAGCCCTTCATCACCTGAGGGCCATGGACGATGAGTTCACCCACCTCGCCCGGCGACAGTTCGGTTTCGCCGTCGTCCAGGCTGATGATCTTGGCGTCCACATCGGGCAGCGGCAGGCCAATGGAGCCGGTGCGGTTTTCGCCCAGCACGGGGTTACAGTGGGTGGCGGTAGGGGCTTCCGAAAGGCCATAACCTTCGAACACTTTGCCGCCGGTGAGATCTTCAAACCTTTCTTTGGTTTCCCGCATGAGGGGTGCCGAGCCGGAAATGCACACCTTGATGCTGCTCAGGTCGTATTTGCCCGCCACGACGTCGGGGTAGTTGTTAATGGCGTTGTAGAGGGTGGGCACGCCGGGGAAAATCGAGGCGTGGTATTTCTGGATGTTGTGGAGCAGATCCTTGAGATCGCGCGGGTCGGGCACCATGACCAGCGTGCCGCCGGAAGCAATGCCAAAGAGCATGCCGGAAACCATGCCGTAAACATGGAAGAGCGGAATTGCCATCAGCACCACTTCATCGCCTTCCACCAGGTTGGGCACCCAGTTCTTGATCTGCAGGGTGTTGGCGACCAGGTTGCGGTGCATGGCAACCGCGCCTTTGGAAAGCCCCGTGGTGCCACCGGTGTATTGGAAAAGGGCGACGTCGTCGGGGGTAATTTCCACCTGCGGGCGGTCGGCGGCGGTGTGCTGGGCAATCAGGTCTTGCATCCAGACGTCGCCATCGCGCAGGGTCACGCGGAAGCCGCCCTTCTTCTCCTTCGCCAGGGCAAAGAGGAAACGCAGCAGGGGCGGCAGGGTTTCCTTGATGTTGGTGACAACGAGACGCTTGAGGCTGGTCTTGGGCTGGACTTCCTTGATGCGCTCGTAGTAGTTGCTCATCACCACCATGTATTCCACACCCGCGTCGTTGAGTTGGTGCTCGATTTCCCGCGGGCTGTAGAGGGGATTGGTGGCAACAACCACACCACCGACTTTGAGGATGGCAAAATAGGCAATCACAAACTGGGGCGTGTTGGGCATGAACAGCCCCACGCGGTCGCCCTTGCGGACGCCCAGTTCGTAAAGCCCGGCGGCCAGGCGGTCGGTCAAGTCGTTGAGTTCCCGATAAGTGATTTTGGCGCCTTTGAAAACCGTTGCCGGGCGGTCAGGATATTTGCGCGCATCCTCTTCCAGAAAGTGAAAGAGCGGCTTATCGGGGTAATCAATATGAAACGGAACCCCCTCATCGTAGTGCTGAAACCAGGGACGTTTCTCCATCGGTTCCTCCTCCATCCACAAAAGCAAATTTTCCCCGCAGCCACAGGCAACTCGCGGGGCGGGCATCCATCCAAAAACAAGTATAGGATGGGGGAAAGAAAAAGTCAAACTTGCGAAGCGTTTGGGGTGCAAGCAAAATGTGTAGCAATGGCTGCCCCGTTGTGAGGTGAGGGCAAAACGAGGCCACTGCGTAACCGCCTGCTCCAGCAAGGAGAAGCCACAAAACCACAGAAGACACTGAAGGGCCACAGAAAACACAGAAACAGGCAATTCGTGAAGCATTACTTCGTCAATTCGCAGAAAGCCAAAGCGACGCCACGCCGAATTCAACCTCCTCTGCGCCTCTTTGTGCCCCTCTGTGACTCGGCGTTATCCCTTCTTTGCGTGCTTTGCTTTTTTTGCGCCTTAGCGTTACAAAAAAATACGTGTGCATCCGTGTCATCCGTGGCCTGTTTTCCCAAGGCTGAACGGGTACGCTTCTACACCATTTACCTGCACCCAGGCGTTTGGCCGCCGTTAAAGTCTCTTGATTTTCCCGCAAAATCCTCTACAATAAAAGTACCTATTCAAGCCCCGCATGGAACATTCAAGGAGAGACCACCATGGAAGTCATCAAAGTCTCAGGCTCATCGCGTACTTCGGCCGTGGCCGGGGCCATTGCAGGGGTATTCCGCGAATTTCAGCGAGCGGAAGTGCAAGCCATTGGTGCCGGCGCTGTCAACCAAGCCGTGAAAGCCCTCATTCTGGCGCGCAGTTACCTTGCCGAAGACGGCTATCAGATTGCCTTCGTGCCCACTTTCACCGACGTGCAAATCGAAGACAAGGTGCGCACGGCAATCAAGTTCATCGTCGTCTTGTGCCAGCATGAGGAAGACGAACCCAAGGAGGACAACGCCGAATCTTGAAAATTTGAGTATTTTGGAGGGGGGACGATGGGAGCCTGCCCACACCGACAGGAAAGTCGGGCAGGAATTGTGGTGTGGAAAGTCGTGGGCGCGATGCTGCTCGGTATCAGCATAGCCGTAGCAGCGCCGCGCGTTTTTGTTTTTGCCGGGAAACCGGCAACAGCCCCTGCCGCGACCAACCTGCCGCCGGTCATCATCAGCGAAATCGCCTGGGCGGGCACCGCGGCATCTCCCAACGATGAATGGATCGAACTCTACAACACCACCGACCATGATATTGACCTTACGGGGTGGCATCTCACCGCCGCCGACGGCTCGCCCGATATCGCCCTAAACGGCAGCATTCCCGCCCGCGGCTTTTTCCTGCTGGAGCGCACCGACGACAGCACCATCAGCGACCTCGCTGCCGACCAGATTTACACCGGCGCATTGCACAACGGCGGCGAAAGCCTCACCCTCACCGACGCCGCAGGCAACACCGTGGATACCGCCAACGCCGACGGCGGCCCGTGGCCTGCAGGCAACACCAGCGAACACGCCACCATGGAACGCATCGGCCTCGCCCCCGACAGCGACGCCGCCTGGGGTACCAACACCGGTTACGTCACCAACGGCCACGACGCCGACGGCAACCCCATCCGCGGCACGCCCAGGTCGGCCAATTCGGTCAACTTCCCCACCCCAACGCCCACACCCGGCAACGCACCCACGCCGACGCCTACACCCACACCCACGCTCACCTTTACGCCGCTCCCC
>JALVOR010000268.1 GCA_027026295.1 Anaerolineales bacterium
GAAAGCCGAGCGGGTGGTCGTGGTGGATTTTTCCCTGCCTCGCGAAGAGATGCTACGCCTCGCCGAAGGGCGGGAATTCGTCTGGATTGACCACCACAAGACCTCATTGGAAGCCCTCGCCGCCGAAGCCGACGCTCGCGGTTGGCCCGGCATCCGCGATACAGGCGAAGCCGCCTGCGTGTTGACATGGCGGTTTTTCTTCCCCGACCAGCCGGTGCCGCGGGCCATTGTGCTCATCGGCGACCGCGACATCTGGCGCTGGGCGGAGGCCGACACCGGCGCTTTCAATGCCGGTCTCTACGCCGAAGAGGATACCTCGCCCTGCAACGACGCCCTCTGGCAGCCCTTGCTCGACGACAACCCCCAAGCGCTTCAGCGCCTGCTCACCCGCGGCGAAATTCTGCACACCAGCCGCCTGCGCGAAATCCGCCGCACGGTGGATAGCAAGGGGTTTGAAGTGGGCTTCGAAGGGCATCGGACGTTAGCCATCAACGCCCGCGGCACCGGCGAAATGGGCGAATACATCCGCCAGCAGGGCTACACCCTGGGCTATTGCTACAGCGACGCGTGGCACAACGGCGAACTTTACACCTTTGTCACCCTGTATTCCGACCAGGTGGACGTTTCGGAAATCGCCCGCAAGTTTGGGGGCGGCGGGCACCCGGGCGCGGCGGGGTTTGGCTTCCTTCGCGGCGAAACGCCCTTCCCGCCGGGTTCCCAATGGGCGTGGAACGCCGCAGGCTGACGGTTACCCCCTACTACCGCAACTTTCCTGCGCGCGGGGGGTTTTTGCCTTTAAGCCCCCTGTAGGAGTTTTTCATGCCTAGGCCTGTAGCCCTTGTTACTGACAGTACGGCTTCTCTTCCCCGGAACCTTGTGGAGAAATATCGCATCCGCGTGGCACCTCAAACGCTGGTTTGGGGCGAGGAAACCTTCCGCGATGGGGTGGACATCACCCCGCGGGAATTCTATCGGCGTCTCGCTACGGCGAAGGTGCTTCCCACCAGCACCCAACCGCAGGTGGTGGAATTCGTCAATATCTTTCGCGAACTCATCGAGAACGGTTACGATGTCCTCGCGGTGGTGATTTCTTCCAAACTCTCTGGCACCTATCAGGCAGCCATGCAGGCCAAGGAAGAACTTGGCAGTGCGCCCATCGAAATTGTGGATTCCCACACAACGGCAATGGAATTGGGCTTTCATGTCCTGGCTGCTGCCCGTGCTTCCGAAGAGGGGGCTGCGCTGGCGGAATGCAAGGCGATTGCTGAAAAAGCCCAGGAGCATACCGGCGTCATTCTGACCGTGAACACGCTGGAGTTCCTGCACCGCGGCGGGCGCATCGGCGGTGCAAGCCGCTGGTTCGGCACAGCCCTGCGCATCAAACCCATTCTGGAAGTGCGTGAAGGCATTGTGCAGCCGTTGGAGAAAGTACGCACCCGCCGCAAAGCCGTGGCGCGGGTGGCCGAGATTGTGGTCGAGCGGACAGGGGGACATACCCCTGTGCGGCTGGCAGGCCTGCACGCCAATGCCGAAGAAGACGCCCGCTGGATGCTGGAGCAGGCTTCCCGCCAACTGAACCCTGTCGAAGCCCTGGTCAGCGACGTCAGCCCGGTGGTGGGCACGCACGTTGGCCCCGGCACCGTTGCCCTCGCCTATATGGCTGGCATGTGATTCCAACTTTAGCGAGGTAAAAACATGAGCAAACCCGTAGCCATTGTTACCGACAGCACGGCTTCGTTGCCTGATCACCTGGTTGCCCAGTACAACATCCACGTCGTACCCCTGCTGGTCGTTTGGGAAGGCAAAACTTACCGCGATGGCATTGACATTACCCCCGAAGTGTTTTACGAGCGCCTTGGCAATGCGAAAGCCCTGCCTACCAGTTCCCAGCCTGCGGCCAAAGATTTCATCGACGTTTTTCAGAAGTTGTTGGATGAAGGGTACGACATTCTCACCATCGTCATTTCTTCCAAAATGTCGGGCACTTACAATTCTGCCGAGCAAGCCAAAAACGCGCTGGACGCCGCCAACATTGCGATTTTCGATTCCCTTTCCACGGGCATGGAAACCGGCTTTCAGGCGTTGCTGGCGGCGCGGGCTGCTGCCGAGGGGGCTTCGTTGCAGGAATGCATCGCGGTGGCGGAACGCGCCCGCGAGAACGGTGGCTTTTTGCTGATGGTGCCCACCCTGGAATTCCTGCACCGTGGCGGACGCATTGGCACAGCCAGCCGCTGGTTCGGCACCGCGCTGCGCATCAAACCCATCCTGGAAGTGCGTGAAGGCATTGTGCAGCCGTTGGAAAAAGTCCGCACCCGCCGCAAGGTGATTCAGCGCATGGCCGATATCGTGGTCGAGCGTGTCGGCGACGCCCGCCCGCTGCACATTGCAGCCCTGCACACTGGCGCAGAGGAAGATGCCCGTCAGGTGCTCGCTCAACTTACCACCCGCCTGGACCCCGATGAGGCTCTGGTAGGCAACGTCAGCCCGGTCATCGGCACACACGTGGGCCCCAACGGCATTGGGCTGGTGTATGTCGCCGGTGTGTGATCTGCAACGCCCTGTTGCAAAATTCAAGGGTCGGCAAACGCGCCGACCCTTTTGCTTTCTTTGGAGTGCTTGTTCAGCCTCAGCAGGGGAAAACTGCTGATTGCGCAGACAGAAAAACACAGAAGACACAGCAATGCCACCGAAAACACAGAAATGGGGCAATTCGTGAAGCGTTACTTCGTCATTTGTAGTGGCCGAAGCGGGCCGCGCGCTGTCTTCTGCGCTCTCGCTATGCCTTGGTGCCCTGAAAATCCGTGTGCATGCGTTATTATCCGTGTCATCCGTGGCCTGTCTTCGCAGGGCTGAGCAGCGGCGTTTAGCCGCAAAAACTCACTTTGCCCCAACTACGCCATAAAAGTGTGGCAGCGGCGCTACCGGCTGCCCGACCACTTCGAGGGCTTCCCGCAGCATGGCTTTGGCTTCTGCCAGGCGCGCCTCGTCGTTGGCGTGAATGGTGAGCGCCGGCTCGCCCGTGCTGACAGCGTCGCCCACTTTCTTGTGTACCATAATGCCCACCGCGTGGTCGATGGGGTCGCCCTTCTTCTCGCGGCCAGCGCCCAACACTACCGCGGCTTCGCCCACCAGCCGGGCATGAATGCGGGCAATGTAGCCTGTGTGCGGCGCGGTGAGGGTTTCCTGCAGGCGGGCTTTGGGCAGGCGCTCCGGCTCTTCGATGTAAGCCACGTCGCCGCCCTGTGCCTGCACCAGTTTGCGGAACGCGGCCCACGCGCTGCCGTTGGCAATG
Source organism: Anaerolineales bacterium (assembly GCA_027026295.1). Classification (GTDB taxonomy): domain Bacteria; phylum Chloroflexota; class Anaerolineae; order Anaerolineales; family DRMV01; genus DRMV01. The sequence goes on from JALVOR010000268.1 coordinate 3,293, forward strand.
GTGCTTTCGGCGAGCGCCTGCCCTTCGGCTTCGGTGGCTGCCTTACCGCCCAAAATCAGCATGTGCGCCGCCACTTTCAGGCAATGCTCGTGGAAATCGGCGGGGCCGCCGCCGTGCAGGGTGGCGATGGCTTCTCTGACTTCCAGCGCGTTGCCCACGGCTTCGCCTAAGGGCTGGTTCATGTCGGAAAGCAGCGCAACCGCCCGCCGCCCGGCAAGAGAGGCGATATCCACCATCAACTGCGCCAGTTTGCGGGCGCTTTCCAGGGTTTGCATGAACGCCCCGAGGCCGATTTTCACATCCAGCACAATGCCCTGCGCCCCGGCGGCGATTTTCTTGCTCATGATGGAAGAGGCAATCAGCGGGATGGAAGGCACCGTGCCGGTCACATCCCGTAGGGCATCGAGTTTG
>JALVOR010000269.1 GCA_027026295.1 Anaerolineales bacterium
TCGCTGCGCTCGGCGCAGGCTCCGGGGCGAAGCAATCCCCCTTTTTATCGGTCAGGAGACTGCTTCGACGGGCTTCGTCATTGCTCAGCCCGCCTCGCAGTGACACATCTGCAAAGAATTTTCGGATAGGCTCTCATTTCTGTGTTTTCTGCGGCGCTTCTGTGCCTTTTGTGGTTTTTCTTTGCAAGGGATGAACAGTTGCGGCACACAAAGCAACAGGAGCGGCAATCGCCGCTCCTGTTTCAGGCGCCCTCGGCGTGACTCGAACACGCGACCCCTTGCTCCGCAAGCAAGTGCTCTCTCCACTGAGCTACGAGGGCGTTTGAACTTTCACAGGCGGGGAGGGCGGGATTCGAACCCGCGGTGGAGGTTTTAGCCCCCACAACCGCTTAGCAGGCGGCCCCGATCGTCCAACTCCGGCACCTCCCCGTATGTTGTGGGTGTTGTCTTGCCCCTGGGGAGGATGGGGGAACCCTGGGGGCTTCCCGCCTGTGTTCAGGCGGAGGGAGAGGGATTCGAACCCCCGGTGGGACAGAGCCCACAGCGGTTTTCAAGACCGCCGCCTTCGTCCGCTCGGCCATCCCTCCCGGAGCGGAGGGTATTTTACCATAGCCGTAACCGCGTGGCAAGAAAATTTGAAAAAGGGCTGCAGGTTTTGCCAGCGATGTTTGGGCTTGTGTGCGGCTTTTTTCGACTGAGTTGCAGGTTTCCTTTTGGGGCGAACCTGCTTGGACTTCCGCGTGGAGTATGCTACACTTGCAAGGAATGGCGTTGAATGTGCCATTCGCTCAATCGTCATGGCGTACTATTGGCAAAATGCCTAACCTATCGTAAACTATACACTATGGAATCTGCTGCAATCCTCAAGTCGCTGTACGATGCGTGGTTGAAAGCCGCTACGGAAGTGCTGGCGCAAACTGCCGGCACCAAGCAGGGCATGCAGCCGCAATTGGAGCGTTTTTTCGGCTTGCTCGTGCAGGCGCTGGAAACCGGAGACCCCGCCTGGTTGGATTCCATCGTTTATTTGTGGGTCTGGTCGCAAACCGATAGCGATTTGAGCGATTCGCGGATTGCCGTTGTTGAGGCATTGCAGGAATTGATGCAGGTTACCATGCGAGTGGTGCGGGAGCACCTGGATGACAGCCAGGCCATTCGGGTCATGGAGACCCTCTTGCCGTACTGGCTGCACATGCTGGAATACGCTGCCAATCAGGAGATGCGGGCGCAACTCGATCATACGACCTCCGAACTGGAACGGGTGCAGCGTGAACTGGAACGGCTGGACAAATCCAAGTCAGATTTCATCTCGGTTGCTGCACACGAACTCAAGACGCCGCTCACCCTCATTGAAGGCTATGCCGCCATGTTGCGCGAAACACTTTCCACGGCTGCACCCGAAGTGCTGGCGCAGGTTTCGCCCCTGGTGGATGGCATTTTCAAGGGCAATGCCCGCATTCGCGAAATCGTGGACGACCTCATTGACGTTTCCCTCATTGACAATGACATGCTCAAACTGGCGTTCCAGCCGTTGTGGTTGGGGCAGATCTTCCGTTCTTTAGCCGACGACCTCGCCTCTGCTTTGCAGGAGCGGAACCTGACCCTGAAAATCAACCGCTTTCCCGGCAGTAACCGCCTGATTTTCGGCGATGTGGAACGCCTGCAGCAGGTCTTCCGAAATTTGCTCACCAACGCCATCAAATACACTCCCGATGGCGGGCGGATTACGATTGACGGGCGCCTGTTGCCCGGTTTCATCGAGGTTACGGTGAGCGATACCGGCATTGGTATTGCGCCGGAATATCAAAGCGTCATTTTCGATAAGTTTGGGCGCATTGGCGACCCGCAGACGCATTCCAGCGGGAAAATTCGCTTCAAAGGCGGAGGCCCTGGTTTGGGGCTGGCAATTGCCAAAGGCATTGTTGAAGCCCACGGCGGCTCTATTTGGGTGGAATCGCCGGGTTACGATGAGGAAACCTGCCCGGGGTCGATTTTCCATGTTTTGCTTCCTTTGCGAGAGGAGCAACCCGAAGACGGCAAGGCGCCGCTGTTTGCCAAACTGGCGGCATACATCAGAAAAGGAGAGCAAAAAGGAGGTCTTAAATGAGACCAGCCACTCGCATGGAGGGCTTTGGCGCATATTTCTTTGCCGCGCTGGGTAAGAAAATTGCCTCACTGCGTGCTGAAGGTGTGGATGTCATTCGGATCGATATTGGCGCGCCTGACCTGCCGCCGCCCGACTTTGTCGTTGAGGCACTGGTGGAAAGTGCTCGCCGCCCCGACACGCACAGTTACACCACCTACGGTGGCACGCCGGAATTCAAACAGGCCATCGCTGCCTATTACCGCCGCCGTTTTGATGTGGAACTCGACCCCGCGAGCGAAGTCCTTGGTCTGATTGGCTCCAAAGAAGGGCTGTTCCACCTGGCCCAGGCTTTCGTCAACCCGGGCGATGTGGTGCTCGTCCCCGCCCCGGGCTACCCCACCTACCGCGCTGGCACCCGCCTGGCGGGGGGCGAACTCTATTTCATGCCCCTGCTGCCCGAAAACGGCTTTTTGCCCGACCTCGAAGCCATCCCTGCCGATGTGCTCAAGCGGGCGAAAATCCTTTGGCTGAATTACCCCAACAACCCCACCAGTGCGGTGGCGCCGCTTTCCTTCTTTGAAGAAGCCGTCGCGTTTGGCCGCAAGCACGACATTCTCATTGCCCACGATGCGCCGTATGTGGACGTCACCTTCGACGGCTACGACGCTCCCAGTATCTTGCAAGTGCCGGGTGCCAAAGAGGTGGCGGTGGAATTCAACTCACTTTCCAAAGCCTTCAACATGGCAGGCTGGCGTCTGGGTTGCATGGTAGGCAATCCCGATGTGGTGCGCTATGTTCATATCTACAAAAGCCAGGTAGATACCTCCCAATTTCTGCCTGTTTTGCAAGGCGGCATTGTGGCGCTGACCGACGAGCGTGTCTGGCCGTGGGTTGCCCAGCGCAACGCCGTTTACGCGAAACGTCGCGATATCGTCGTCAACGCCCTGCGGGAAGCCGGCATCGACGTGCCCGCGCCGAAGGCTTCCCTTTATGTGTGGTCGCCCCTCCCCGAAGGGGAAACCGACAGCATGGCCTTTTGCGACCGTACCCTGCGGGAAATCGGCGTCAGCATGACCCCCGGTGTGGTATTCGGCCCCCACGGGGAAGGCTTCGTGCGGATTTCCCTTGGCACGAAAGCCGACCGCTTGCGCGAGGCAATGGAACGATTGGTGGCATGGTTGAAATAACCCGCTCGACCCAAAAGCCCAAAGAACGTGCCTTTTTGGTTGGGGTCTCCCTGCGAGGGAAGCCCCAACTTTTACCTTTGGAAGAATCGCTGGCGGAACTTGCCCGCTTGGCAGAGACCGCCAGCCTTGAAGTGGTGGGGGAAGCCACCCAGCGCCTCGACCACCCCCATGCCAAGACCTTCGTCGGCGCGGGCAAACTGGAGGAAATCAAGGCGCTGGTGGAAGAAACCCAGGCCGATGTCGTCATTTTCGACGACGAACTTTCGCCCCGCCACCTGCGTGAACTGGAACGCTACTTCGGCGAGAACATTCGCATCCTCGACCGCACCGCGCTGATCTTAGATATTTTTGCCCAGCACGCCCACACCCGCGAGGGCGCATTGCAGGTGGAACTGGCGCAATACGAATATCGCCTGCCG
>JALVOR010000270.1 GCA_027026295.1 Anaerolineales bacterium
CAAGTAGGCCACGCTGTGCCCCGTGACCGCTGCCGCTTCTTCCAGCGGCAGGAAGCGGTAAGCCGTGGCGACCGTTTGAAGTTGGGGGAGGGCTGCGGCCATGGGTTACTCCTTTTATGCAAGCAAATAGCCTTTCTCTTGAAGCGTGGCGTATATGACTTCAAAGGTCATTGCCCCACATCCACGTAGCGGCGCATCTTTCTCTATCGCTTTCAGCAATTGTCCTATGGTTACAATGCCATTGAGACGCGCTAATCTATCCACAACATAAAGCGGACGCTGGGTCAGTACCATGTCAAATTTCTCAAAATCCAAATCAGTTATAGGTTCCAGCGGCACATCCCAAGCACCCTCTAAAGCGCGCAGAATGTTCCGCACCAACAAAATCCGTGCTTTTTCCTCTGCCGTCATAGGGTTAGGTTCTTCGTCTAATCTGATACCTCGCCTGTGCGGAGTAGGCACCCGAAAACCTCTTTGTTTTAGTTGTTCCCATACCTCCAACGTGATTTCCATCAGTTTCTTGGCTGGGGCAAAGGATTGCTCGCCATCGGCAAGCCTGGCTATCAACTTTTGAAACAAATTCTTCCAGCCATCAAGGTGCTCGCGAAGAATTATTCGTTTTTCTTCGGCCTCATCACACCATCTTGTTTCTTCTACCTCAAAGACATCCTGCTGAAAGTAAGCCGCCGCCTGGCGGGCAAGAGTAGCGCGGATGCACATTTTGACTGCCTTATCCGCTTCCCGATGCAAGTAAATCGCCCGTTCTACCCATTGGGAAAGCTCACGGTGAACACTTGTGTCGCTCATCACTTTTCCGCTCAATTTGCAAATACGACCAAAACGGGGTAAGGTTGGCGTAACTGGTCAGCCAACCCGTCTTGCCTTGAAGGTGTGAACATGGCGCAGCACGCCGTCAATATAGAATTCCAACTCATAATTGCCGGGGAAGAGCAGATTGAGGTCAAACTTGGCGACGTGGCTGTAAACGTCTACGAAAGGATTGAGAACGACCCCGCCTTTCCCGGAAGCAATGCGTATTCTGCCGGGGAACTCCCCTTGAATGGCCTGGTAAGGTTTGGCAAAACGGAAGGGGGTGCCGTACACTACTATGGCAATCTCCCGCGAGGCGCGCTCCAGTCGTTCCGCGTCTGCCTTTCGCCAGTAGGTGAAAATACTGAAGGCTGCGGTGGTTGGAAAGTGGTCACTTACCCATTCCCACCAAACGCCCAGAAGCGAAACCTTGTAGCGTTTCTCTCGCGGGTCGCCCACTGGTTCTTCGCGCACTTCATCGCAAAGCGCAAGCATCAGTAACTCGTCAGGCATTTCTTCACTCAATTGCCCAGCGGTATAACCTCAAAGGTTTGAACATGAGCAAGCACATCATTGATGTACACTTCCAGATGGTACTCTCCGGGGACGGGGAGATTGATGTTAAATTCAGCAGGGTAGTAGTAAATGCCTACGAAGGGATCGAGCGTGACGACCGCTTCTTCGGTCTCCGCGATGGTGAGGCGCGTTCCTGGGGCGACGTCCGTTCCGAAATCCCCGCCAGAAGCGACCGGGTTCGTGAGACGCATGTAAACCTTCCCCCCGCTATCCTTTCCCTGCTTGCCTTCCACTTTGCGAATGCGAGCGAGAACGGCGAACAGGGCAGTAGTGGGGAAGGCGGGGGCTGACTGGTACTCCCATAAGCCAAAAACTGAAAATTTCCCTGTGTTGGGGTCACGTTCCAGTCTGTCGCACAACAAAACCCAATCTACGAGGTACGGCATAATGCACCTTGATTGCAATTGGCTAAAGTAGGTTTACTTGCAAGCAAGCGTTCTTCTCTCACGAAAGGAAAACGGCCATGTCGGAAAAACCGTTCATGTATCCTGTTGACGATTTCCAGGTGCAAGTCCGCTTTTCCGAGGGAGCGAACCCGCTCCCTGTGGAAGTGCGGCTGGTGTACGGCTTTCGTCTCGATGAAACCCGCTTCCGCACCGTGACCTACCGCATCCCCGTTCTCGAAGGCGACCTCTTCGTCGAGGAAGGGCAAACCCTGGTACACGGCAACGCAAACGCCGCTTCCACCAGCGCGGTTGGTTACAAAATCAAACGCTCCCCATCGGGCAAGCAAATCCTCATCTCGCCGGTCAGGGAAGAAAGCCAAACTGCACCCCAGAACATGCCGCCGCGGTCTCGTAGTATGTCAACGAGTTACAGCAAGAGCGGCGATGGCGTCACAGTTTCGCAGTCCGAGACGCGCACTTCGGGTAATGCGTGACGCCCGGCCTCCCTGTCCTTTTGCAAAAACGGCTGAAACGCAGTAAAATAACCAAGCGGGCAGCCTTCTCCAGCCTCGGCGTCTCTGTGCCAGGCCCCACCTTCGGGTGGGGTTTTGCGCTTAATACACAAACGCCCTCGGACTTCGCCGCGGGCGTCGTTGTGAGCAATGCGGGGCGAAAGCCCGCTTTAGATAGTGGCGAGGGAGGGATTTGAACCCACAACCAAGGGCTTATGAGTCCCCTGCTCTACCATTGAGCTACCTCGCCGTGCGAGGCAAAGTATACGCGGGGAGGGGTGGTTTGTCAATGTTTGCGTGTGCGTGTTTGTGTGCCCTCACGCTGTTTTTGCCGCGCTCAGCACCTCTACCAGCCACCGCAGGGCCTGCTCGGCGGTGGCCTGCTTGTTGCCAATGCGGTCGTGGGGCCACACGAAGCGGCGGGCTTGCGTGCCTTCGAGGGTGCTGATGGCAATCCAGGTGGTGCCGACGGGTTTTTCGGGCGTGCCGCCGCCCGGCCCTGCCACACCGCTGACGGCAATCGCCACTTCGGTGGAAAGCGCCCGCCGCGCGCCCTCTGCCATCAGCCGCACCACGGGTTCGCTTACCGCCCCGTGGGCTTCCAGCACCGCCCACGGCACACCCAGCAGGCGTACTTTGGCATCGTAGGCGTAGGCCATGATGCCACCCGCAAAATAAGCCGATGAGCCGGGGATGTCGGTGATGCGGCTGCCGATGAGACCGCCGGTGCACGATTCGGCGGTCGCCAGCCGCCAGCCTCGCGCGACGAGCAGGGGGCCAAGCAACGCTTCAGGGGCGTCGGTGGGGGGCTGGCCGAAGTCGCGGCCTTCCATTTCGTCGGCCAAGGCTTCAAAATAGGTGCGCATGACGGCGTCGCGGCGGGAAGCCAGCGCCCGCGCTGCGGGGGTAAACAGCCGCTCGCGAATGCGGCGCAGTTTGAACAGGTATTCGTGGTAGGCGCTGTGGGGTTCGCCCGCCGCTTTTTCGCCACTTGCCAGAAACTGCGCCGAGGGCGGAGCGTAAATCGGGCTGCCGTGGGAAACGGCGTAGGCAAGGGCACGCGCCACACCCACCGCCCCGATGGCGTCCAGTTTGTCGGCATCGTAAAGCACCTGCGCTTCGCGGGTGCGCGGCGGCTCACCGGCGCGGAAGCGGTGGGTGCGGATGGCTTCCTCGACGGTGGCGATTTTGGCTTCCGGCCAGCCTTTGGCGGCCAGCACTTCACGGGCGAAGGCCGCCGAAGCATGGTGGTGCTCCCCCCGGGAGGTGCTTTCCAGATGCCCCTGCGCGCCGGTAGCATCGTGCAGCAGAACAGCAGCGTGCACGATTTCGGCGTCCGCGCCGGCTTCCCGGGCGAGGAATTCCGCCAGCCGCAACACCCGCAGGATGTGGCCAAA